>JACIYD010000164.1 GCA_014360105.1 Clostridia bacterium | reverse complement strand
AGAATTCCTCGCCTACATCGCCTTTACCCGGGCGCGCCATGTCCTCGGGGGGTGTTACACGCGGGCCGCCGCGGCGGGACGGCCGCGTCGGCCCTCGCCCCTAATCGCGCGCCTCCGGCGTCTTTTTCCGGCGCTGGCCGAAACGACGCCCCCGCAGCCGGCCGGGGTCCGGGCCGCGGCAGCCGCCGCCCCGCCGCCGGCGCCGGCGCCGCCGCTGCCGCCGGCGCTGGTACGGCGCCTCTACCCGGAGCCCCGGTACTGCAGCGTTTCCCAGTTGGAGACCTTCGCCCGCTGCCCCTTCGCCCATTTTGCCGCTTACGGGCTGGATCTGCGGCCGCGGGTGGAGGCACGCCTGGACCGTCCCGCAACCGGCCTTTTGCTCCACGAGGCACTCTACCGCGTGGGCCGGGAGCTGGCCCGGCAGCGTATCGCCTGGAAGGACCTGGTGGAGGCCGAAGGAGAAGCGCTGGCGCGGGCGCAGGTGGAAGCGCTGGTGCGGGAAAAGGCTTTGCCTACGGTGCACGCATCGTATTTCGCGCGCGTGGTCGCCCGCGCGGTCAACCTGCTGGTGACCCATGCCCGCGCCGGCGCATTCGTCCCCGTGGCGCTGGAAGCGGCCTTTGGCCCTCACGGGCCATGGCAGCCGCTGGAACTGGAAGCCGGGGACGGCCCGGCCTACCTGGTGGGGCGCATCGACCGGGTAGAGGCGGCGCGGGCGGGCAACACCTGGTACGTCCGCGTCATCGATTATAAAACCGGCCGCGGCGCGGGAGAACTCCCGGGCGCGCCGGGCGAAGAGTTCCAGTTGGCGCTTTACCTCGCAGCGGCGCGGGCCAACGCCCGGGAATGGCTGCCCGGCGAGGGGGAGGCCGTCCCGGCCGGCTTTTTCACCCTTCCCGTGGTGGAGCCGTCGCTCCTGGCGAGGCGGCCGCTGGAGCCGGGGGAGGCGCAGCAAGCGCGGCAGCGGCAGCTGCGGCTGCAGGGGCGCCTCGTGGGCGAAGAGGAGGTAATCCGCCTGATGGCGGGCGAGCGGGTGGAAGAGCGGCTGCCCCTTTCGCTTAAGCGGGACGGCACGCTAGGCCCGCCGGCGCGGCTTCTTTCCCGGGAGCAAATGGAGGACCTGCTCGCGCGCGCCCGGGAAAGGGCGGGGGAACTGGCCGCGGCCGTCTACCGGGGCGAGATTGAGGCCAAACCCTTGCGGTGGGGAGGGGCAACGGCCTGCCGCACATGTCCTTTTCCCGCCGTTTGCCGCAGGGAGAGAGGGCAATGAAGGCCGGTGCCCCGCCGCAAACCGGGGTGAGGGAACGCCGCTGGACGGCGGCGCAGGAGGAAGCCGTCAACTGGCGGGGCGGCAATCTCCTGGTGGCGGCGGCCGCCGGCACGGGCAAAACCGCCGTCCTGGTGGAGCGCGTCAAGGCCCGGGTACTGGCGGCGCCGGGCACCGACGTGGACCGGCTGCTGGTGGTTACCTTCACGGAAGCGGCCGCGGCGGAGATCCGGGAGCGTCTTGCCCAGGCCTTTCTCCAGGCCCTGACCGAGGAGCCGGATAACGCCCACTTGCGCCGCCAGTTGGCCTTACTTCCCCAGGCGCCCATCAGCACCCTGCACTCCTTCTGCCTCAGTCTCCTACGCCGCTATTTCCCCCTCCTCGGCCTTGACCCCGCCTTTCGCGTGCTGGGAGAAGAGGAGGCGCTCCTTTTGCAGATGGAAACGGCCGCTCCCCTGATCAGGGCGGCCTACGCCGGCCGGGCGGGCGAGTTGCTGGCCGCGCTGACGGAAAGTTACGGCGGGGAGCGCGGCGAGGCGGCGCTCACACAGTTGCTGCTGCGTCTCTACCGCTTCAGCCGCAGCCACCCCGATCCGGAAGGATGGCTGGCGCGCACGGCGGCGGCCTTCTCTCCGGAAGCCGGAGAGGCCGTGGCGCACCTGCCGTGGACGGCCGCTCTGGTGGAGGCGCTGCGGCTTGAGCTGGCGGGCGCCGCGGCTTGCTTGGCGGAAGCGGCGGCGCTGGTTGCCGGGGTGGGCGCTGCGGACGGCTGGGCGCAAGCGCTCGAGGCGGCGCGCGCGGAGATCAAGCGCCTACGGGCCGGCCTGGCGGCGGCGCGCTGGGACGCCTGGCAGCAGGAGTTGGCCGGCTTCGCCTTTCCCCGCCTGCCCGCGCGCCGCCGCGAAGGGGCGGACGCACAGGCCGCCTGGGCGAGGGAGACGGCGCGCCGCGCCCGCGACGAGGCGAGGGAGGTCGTCAGGCGCCTCCAGGAAGACTACGCCGGAAGGACCACGCAGGCGTACGGGGCGGAATTAGGCCGTGTCGCCCCCTTCGTGCAGGCCCTGGTGAAACTCGCTGTACGCTTCGGCCGCGCCTACCAGCGGGTCAAGGAAAAGCGGGGCCTGGTCGACTTCGCCGATCTGGAACACCATACCTTGCGGCTGCTCTCCCTGGACCCGGCGGCGGGAGGGCCGCGAGCGGTGCTCGCGCGCCAATTCGTCGAGGTGCTGGTGGACGAATACCAGGACATCAACGCCGTGCAGGAGGCCATTCTCGTCGCCATCGCGCCGGAGCGGCGCTTCCTCGTGGGCGACGCCAAGCAGAGCATTTACCGCTTCCGCCTCGCTGAGCCCCGTCTTTTTCTGGAAAAGTATGCGGCCTACCGCGCGGGCCGCGGGGGGCGCTGCCTGCACCTGAGCACCAATTTTCGCAGCCGCCGTTCGGTGCTCGCTGGGGTGAACTTTCTCTTCCGCCAACTGATGCACCCTGAGGTGGTCGAGCTCGACTACCCGGAGGAGGCCTGGCTGGTCTATGGCGCCGCCTACCCCAAGAATGCGGCCGAGGCGCCCATCGAAGTCTACTTCCTCGAGGCGCGCGGCGAAGAAGCCGACGAAAGGGAGGCGCCGGCGCGGGAGGCCGAGCTGGTGGCCCGCCGCCTGCGCGTCATGCTCGAGGGAACAGCGGAGCGGCCGGGTGCGGAGTTCTCGGTCTGGGAGGAAGGAAAAGAGGTTCCGGTAAGCTACCGGCACGTGGCCGTGCTTTTGCGCGCCACGCACGGGCGGGCCGACTTTTTCCTGGAGGCGCTGGAGCGGGAGGGCATTCCTGCAGTGGCCGAACTGAGCGGCGGCTTCTTTGCCTCTGCGGAGGTGCGGACCATGCTCGCCCTGCTGCGGGTGATTGATAACCCGCGCCAGGACATCCCGCTGGCGGCGGTGCTCGCCTCGCCCATAGTGGGGCTTGGGCCGGCCGAACTAGCCCGGGTGCGCCTTTGCCGGCGCGACGCGTGTTTTTACGACGCCCTGGTCGCCGCCGGCCGGGAGCGGGGTCTGGGCGAACTGGCGGCCAGGATCGAGGCCTTCCTCGCTCGCCTGGAAAACTGGCGCACCTTGGCCCGCTCACGGCCGCTGCCGGAGCTAATCTGGCATTTGCTACAAGACACCGGCTTCGACGCCTATCTCGCCCGGCTTCCCCGAGGCGAGCGGCGGCGGGCAAATCTGCGCGCCCTGGTGGAGCGGGCGGCCCGCCTTGAGGCCTTGGGCCGGCGCGATCTTTCCTCTTTCCTCGCCTTCCTCGCCTCGCTGGAGGAGCACGGCGCCGACCCGGCGGTAACCCCCTCGGGGGGCTTTGCGGAAGAGGCGGTGCGGGTGATGAGCGTGCACAAGGCCAAGGGCCTGGAGTTTCCCGTGGTCGTGGTCGCCGACCTCGGGCGGCCGTTCAACTTCGCCGAACTGGCGGGCGACCTGCTGCTGCACCGCGACCTGGGGCTGGGGCCAGTGCTCTGGGAAAGGGAGTGGGGCTACAAGTATCCCACGCTCGCCTACCAGGCCATCCGGGCACGGGCGCACCAGGAGAGCCTGGCGGAGGAGATGCGCCTCCTCTACGTCGCCCTCACCCGGGCAAGGGAGCGCTTGCTCCTCGTCGGTTCCGCGCACGACCTGGCGCAGAGGGCGGCCGTCTGGAGCCGCGCCGCGCGGCGGCAGGGATGGCTGCTGGGGCCCAACTGGCTGCTGGCGGCGCGTTCCTGGCTGGATTGGCTCGGACCCGCCCTGGGACGGCATGCGGCCGGGGCGCCCCTGCGCGAAGCCGGCGGCTATATGGGTCCCCCGGGCGACGACGCCGTTGCCGCCGACCCCTCCTCCTGGGAGATCCACTTGGGTTGGCCCTCGTGGCTCGGCCGCGGCGCACAGGCGGCCGAGGCCGGGGAAGTCGTGCCGCAACAGCCGCCGCCGGAACCGCCCGGCGCGGCGGAAGAAGAGGCGTTCGTCTATCCCTGGGCGCAGGCGACGCGTCTTGCCGCCAAGATGACCGTGAGCGAATTGCGGCAGGCAGCCGGGGAAGGCGGCGAAGACGAGTTTCCCGGCCGGCCCCTCTGGCGTTGCCGGCTCGAGCGCCGGCCCGCTTTCCTGGGCGGCGCGGCCGGGGCGGAGAGGACGGCGGCGGGTCTGGCCACGCATCTGGTGCTACAGCACCTGGAGCTTGACGGCCCGCTGGACGAGGAAGACATCCGGTGCCAGATAGCGGGGCTGGTGGCGCGCCGGATCATGAGTACGGAGCAGGCGGAGCTGGTGGACGTGCCCGCGCTGGCTTTCTTCT
>JACIYD010000163.1 GCA_014360105.1 Clostridia bacterium | reverse complement strand
CCTCACGCTTGCCTTGCACCGACGTACCGAATTTCGCCAGGGCTTTCTCGATCATGACCCTTTCCATTTCCGCCAGGGGCATGAACTCCTCCTGCCCGGCCTGTCGCGGACGGGGAAGGAAGATGTCGCCCGCGGTGACCGGCTGCCCCTCTTCGACCAGGGCAAGGGCCCTTTCAAGTACGTTTTCCAGCTCCCGTACGTTGCCCGGCCAGCAGTATCGCTCCAGCAGGGTCAGGGCTTCCTCGCTGATGCCCGCCACCCGCTTCCCGATCTTGCGCCCGATTTTCCCCAATAAGTGGTCTACTAAGAGAGGGATATCCTCTTTTCTCTCCCGCAAAGGGGGGATGTTGATCTCGACTACGTTGAGGCGGAAATAAAGGTCCTGACGAAATTGACCCTTGTCCATCAGTTCTTCCAAGTTGCGGTTAGTGGCCGCGATGACACGCACGTTCACCTTGATCGTGGCGGTGCCGCCCACCCGCCGGAACTCGCCGCTCTGCAGCACCTGTAAAACCTTGGCCTGCAGCCTCAGGTCCATGTCGCCGATTTCGTCAAGAAAGATGGTGCCGCGATCCGCCAACTCGAAGGTACCAAGTTTGCGCTGGCTGGCCCCGGTAAAGGAACCCTTTTCATGGCCGAAGAACTCGCTCTCCAGTAGGTTATCCGGGATGGCCGCGCAGTTGACGTGTACGAAGGGCTGCCTGGCGCGGCGGCTGGCGTTGTGGATGGCCGCAGCAAAGAGTTCCTTGCCCGTGCCGCTTTCCCCCCGCAGGAGCACGGTGGAATCCGTCGTTGCGGCTTTGCGGGCCGTGGCCAGCGCTTCCTGCAGGCACCGGCTCCGGCCGACAATAGAGGCAAAAGTGTAGGGCGCCTTTCCCATACTCTCCATCTTGGTAGTAAGGATCGCCAGGGATTCTCGGGCGCGCGTCAGTTGCTCCAGGATTTCCAACGCCTCGGCCGCCTCCTGGAAAAAAACTACGCCCCCTACCGTCCGTCCATTAAGGGAAATCGGAAACGCGTGGGCGATTACATCGCACTGCGAGCCTGCCGGACGAACTTTCTTACCAAACACCGGCTGTCCCGTGCGTAGAACCTCGGCTAGGGCACCCTGAGGGTTGGTAAGCAAAATATTCTTCCCCAATAGTTGTAGGCCATCGCGCCTACAGATCTTGGTGTAAGCGTCATTGGCGTAGAGAATGGTTCCTTCCTTGTCAGCTATTAGAATACCTTCTGGCGACGAATCTAGAATGGCTCGCCCCAGAGGACCTAAGCTGGCCAAGAGGGGCGACGTAAGCGTTGTCGCTTTTGACATCTTTCTCCCGCCTTTATGTGGCTCTCAATATGCAATACAATTCTATCAAATGGTAATGAGGGTATCAAGAGATACACATTATTACCCCATTTTCTTCTCAGGTAAAAGGGCTGCGACCAAAAACTCTTAGGTAAGGCCTCAACTGGCAAGAGCTTAGATGCAGTCCGATACAACTCGGCCAATTGCGCTAATCCAAGCCGGGTACCGACACGGCACGCGAGGGCGCTAGCCTCACACCCGGCTCAAATCCAGGGAAAGGATGAGGAAGGAATGCGGCTCACGAAGACGAGAAGACCTTGGACATCAACTCCAGCGGCACGGGGAAGACGACGATGTTCGCCTTGTCCGTCGCGATCTCGGTCAGGGTCTGCAGGTAGCGGAGCTGCAGGGAGGCCGGCTGCGTGGAAATGATGCGCGCCGCCTCGGCCAGTTTCTCCGCCGCCTGGAATTCCCCTTCGGCGTGAATGATCTTGGCGCGCCGTTCCCGCTCCGCCTCGGCCTGGGCGGCCATCGCCCGCTGCATGCTTTGCGGCAGTTCCACGTCCCGGATTTCCACCAGGCTCACCTTCACGCCCCAGGGCTCGGTCCCCTCGTCGATGATCTGCTGCAGCCGCTGGTTAATCTGCTCCCGGTGGGCTAAGAGCTCGTCCAGGTCGGACTGGCCGAGCACGCTGCGCAGGGTGGTCTGGGCCAACTGCGAGGTAGCATAGATGTGGTCGACTACCTTGAGCACGGCGTTGCCCGGGTCCACCACCCGGAAATAGCATACGGCATTGACCTTGACGGTAACGTTATCCTGGGTAATGGCCTCCTGCGTGGGCACGTCCATGGTGATGGTGCGCAAGTCAACCTTTTGCATGCGCTCCACCAGCGGAATGAGGAAGAAAAGACCCGGACCCCTTACGCCGACAAAGCGACCCAGGCGGAAAATCACGCCCCGCTCGTACTCCTGCACTACCTTGATGGAAGCGGAGGCGAGGATGATGAGGATGAAAACCACACCGATCCAGAGTGCCAGACTCATTAAAGATCCTCCTATCTTTTGCGAAATTCCAGTTTCTGGGTTTAGGCCCAGGCAGGCTTGCGCTCTTGGCCGCGGCCGTAGGATTTGGAGAAAGGATGACCCGGCGCGTTAGCCCTGCCCCCTGGCCGCATCTCCTTCGCGGCTAACTTTCCTCTTTACCCGCAGTTTTAAACCTTCAAGCCCGGTCACCACCACCGCGGCGCCGCTCTCCACCTCCTCTTCGCCCTCGGCCCTGGCCCACCAGCGCTCGCCCTCAAGGAGCACCGTTCCTTCGGGCTTCAGGGGGGTGAGGACCTTGCCCACCGTGCCGATGAGGCCTTCCTTACCCGTAACCACCTGCCGTCTTTGACCCCGCACCACCGCGCCCACGGCGAAGGCAAAAAAGGCGCCAAGCGCTCCGGCCATGCCGACGATGAGGCCAAGGCTGATCTCGGGAAAGGGCGAGCCGTGGCTGAAAAGCATCAAGGAGCCAAAGACCAGGGAAGCAATGCCCCCGACGGTTAAGAGGCCATGGCTGACGATAAAGGCTTCGGCCACGAAAAGGGCAAAAGCGAGGAGGATGAGGAGGATGCCGCCCCAGTATGCATTGAGGGTGCCCAAGGCGTACAGGGCAAGGAGCAGGCTCACGCCGCCGAGGACTCCAGGCAGGATGGCACCGGGGTTGTAGAGTTCCAGGACGATACCCAGCAGGCCGACGGTCATGAGCACGTAGGCCAGGTTGGGGTTGCTGATGGTGAAGAGGAACTGCTCAACCCGGGTCATCTCCTCCCGGTTGATGCTGGCCGGCGAGGTCTTGAGCACGACCTTGGTGCCGCCGCTCAGGGTCACTTCGCGACCGTGGAGCTGGCGCAAGAGATCGGCCAGGTCGGCGGCGCGCAGGTCGATGAGCTTGCCGGCAAGCGCCTCCTGGTCGGTATAGGACTTGCTCTCGCGGACCGCCAGCTCCGCCTTCGTGGGGTCGCGCCCGCGCATCTGGGCAATGCTGCGTACCCAGGCGGCCGCATCCTCGGTAATCTTTTGCTCTTGTACCGACGGCATTTCCTCGCCGGAGGGGCTGAGCGCCACGGGATGCGCCGCGCCGATGCGGCTGCCCGGCGCCATGGCGGCCACATGCGCGGCCATGGTAATGAAGGTGCCCGCCGAGCCCGCCCAGCCGCCCGCGGGGCTGACAAAAACCACCACCGGCACACGGGCGTTGAGGATGCGGGAGACGATCCGCTGCGTCGTTTCGTACAGGCCGCCGGGCGTGTTCAGCTCGACGATACAAACGGCATCCGCCGCCTCCGCCCGGGCGATGCCCCGTTCGAGATAGGCCGCGACCACCGGGACGATGGGGCCGTCCACCTTGACCACGTATACCGGCGCGGCTACCGCGGGCCCGGCAGAAAGGCTCAGAAAGAGGAATAAGACCGCCGGAAGAAGAAGTTTTCTTACCGAAAACGGCACCAGGTTCATCACGTACCTCACCAAGACCATTATAGCACAAATGGGATAGTCATAGGGGGGTCCGGTAAACGGCAAGGGCAAGCCCGTCGGACAACGGGCAAGAGCAGGTTAACCCTTCAGAAGAGGCAAGAAGAAGGAGGCAAATGCATGCGACCGGACGAGAGAGGCGCAGCGAGGCCGTCGGCCTACAAGACGGCCGGCGCATGGAAGGAGGCCGGTAAGCCCGCCCGGAGAAGGCCGGCGGCGGGCAGGGCGGCCGGGGCGGGGTACCGAACAGGTAAACCTCCCGGAGACAGCCGGGCGCCCAGAGGGGAACGGCAGGCCGGCGGGTGGGCCGGACGGCAGCGGGCCGGGCGTTTGGCTTGGCCATGGCCATGGGCCGGCGACGCGACCGGGCGAAGGCGGCACATTCTACGGGTGCTCTCGGTTGCCGTTTTGGTCCTAGCGCTGGTCGGGCCGGTGGCGGGCTGCGGTTGGGGGTCGAAAGATACACCCGCCACGGGCACCGCGGAGAAGCCGCCGCAGCCCCCGGCGCCGCGCGAGACCAAGGTCAAAGTGACGCTCTACTTTGGCGATGAGCAGGCCCTTTACCTGCTCCCCGAGGAGCGCGAGGTGACCACCGCGGGTGAGCCCTTACCCGAAGTGGTCGTCCGGGAATTGATCAAGGGGCCGCGCCTGGCCGGGCACCGACGCACCATACCCGAGGGCACGGTTCTCCGCGGGGTGGAGGTGCGCGACGGCGTAGCCTACGTGGACTTCTCGCGTGAGTTTCAGACCCGGCACTGGGGCGGCACGGCAGGCGAAGCCTTTACTTTGTACTCCGTAGTCAACTC
>JACIYD010000162.1 GCA_014360105.1 Clostridia bacterium | reverse complement strand
CGCTATCCAGCCAGAAACCACCTGGTTGCGCACAGACACGGCCGGCCAGCTCCAGCAGGGGGCAGGGGAGGGCAAGGCGTTCAACTAGTAGCGCGCACATAGCTGCTCCCTCCCTGGCGCACCAGGGCAAGGAAGTTACCCAGGAGGGCCTTGCCCTGGGGGGTAAGGATGGACTCCGGGTGGAACTGCACGCCTTCCACCGGATAAAGCCGGTGCCGCACGCCCATAATTTGCCCGTCCTCTGTGCGGGCGGTTATTTGCAAGCACGGCGGCAGGCCTTCTTCGGCCACCACCAGGGAGTGGTAGCGGCCGGCACGGAAGGGCGAGGGGAGGCCCCGATAGATGGTGCGGCCATCGTGGTAAATGGCCGAGTCCTTGCCGTGGATCGGGTAGCGCGCCCGCACGATGCGGGCGCCAAAGGCCTGGCCGATGGCCTGGTGGCCCAAGCACACGCCCAGGATGGGTAGGCGGCCGGCAAAGCGACGCACCGCCGCGACCGACATCCCTGCCTCGTTGGGCGTACATGGCCCGGGGGAAATGACGATGGCCTTTGGCGCCAGATCCTCGATCTCTTCCAGGGTGAGCCGATCGTTACGGCAGACGATGGTTTGAGCGCCCAGCTCGCCCAGATACTGGACCAAGTTGAAGGTGAAGGAGTCGTAATTATCGATCACCAGAATCATTTGTCCACCTCGATCTCCCCGAAATAAAAACCAGCACTTACGTGCTGGTTCGCTTCCCAGCCTTTCGCGTCCCGCGGGCGTGAAGCCCGCTCCCTGCGAAGCCGGCCTTTATTGACCTTTGCCTAACAAGGAGTCTAAGGTAAGCGGGACCAGCCGTCAAGCCCTATTTAATCTAAAACGGTTGCGCCCTCGCCCTCGCGCAAGTCCGGCTCGCCGCGATGCGAAAAGTCTTGTGCTGTGAGCCAAAGACCGCCCGGCAAAAATGGGGGTACGTCAGATTCGCCTGGTCTTGACAAGGGCGGACCCAGGTGGTACCCTCAAAGGCAAGGGGCCGGAACGCAGCCATACTGCGGCCGGCCGTTCTTTTGGGGAGACAAGCTCGACAGGGGGGGCATGGGGGGAATGTTCATGCTCAGGGAAGTCGGAAGGCACCGGTTGCGGTATGCCGCTCTGCTGCTTGTTCTTTTACTGGTCGCTAGTCTTTTGTTGAGCGGGTGTAGCGGTTCTCCCGCGGCCTCAGCGGGGCATAACCAGACGCCATCACCCGGGTCGGACCCGGGGTCCGTGAATTCGCCCCCGGCGGTCACCGGCCCTGCGCTCCCAGGCGTCGGCCCCGATACCATCGCCGAAATCGTCAGCAAGGCCGGGCCGGCGGTGGTGAAAATCGATACCGAGGTTACGGTGGGCGGCTACGATCCCTTTTTCAACGATCCGTTTTTCCGCCAGTTTTTCGGCCTGCCTTTTGAAATCAAGCCGCGCGTGCAGAAGGGGTTGGGTTCCGGGGTCCTAATCACGGCTGACGGCTACGTTCTAACCAACGAACACGTGATTAACGGGGCGCAGCAGATTATGGTTACCGTCAGCGGCCATGATACCCCTTTTAAGGCCCGGGTAGTCGGTTCCGACTATGATTTGGACCTGGCCGTACTCAAAATCGACGGCCCGCGCCCCTTCCCCTATCTGGAATTGGGCGACTCCGACCGTGTGCGTGTTGGCGAGTGGGTAATTGCGATCGGCAACCCCTTCGGTCTCGACCACACGGTAACCGTCGGAGTGATCAGCGCGAAGGGCCGGCCGGTGACCGTTGAGGACCGGCACTACGAGAACCTCTTGCAGACGGACGCCTCCATCAACCCGGGCAACAGCGGCGGACCCTTGCTGAACTTGCGTGGGCAGGTGGTGGGCATCAATACGGCCATCAACGCCCAGGCCCAGGGTATCGGCTTTGCCATCCCCACCAGCACGGTCCAGGGCGTGCTCCAGACACTAATGAGCAAAGGGCGGATTGCCCGGCCCTGGCTTGGGGTCAGCCTTTACGACGTCACCCCGGACCTGGCCCAATATTTTGGCTTGGCCCGGCCGGCGGGAGCCTTAGTGGTGGCCGTCGTGCCCAACAGTCCGGCGGATAAAGCGGGATTGCGGCGGGGCGATATCATTCTCGAGTTCGCCGGCCAGAAGGTCGGGTCTGCCGACGACCTGGTAAAAGCGATTCAAAGGACAAAGATCGGCCAGCAGGTGCCGTTGGTGGTTTGGCGTCTGGGCAAGACGCTCGAGGTTACGGCGACCATCGCCGAGAAGCCCGCAAGGCAATGAGAGACGAGAGGCATAATATTAGTGCACACTAACGATAGGGGGCGGGCAAAACGACCGGCCGCCGGGCGTACCTCTGGCGGACCAAACCGTTGGAGGCCGTACTGGCAGAAGAGCAGCGAGAAGGCCTACGACGGCGCCTCGGGCCGCTTGACTTAGTTTTCCTTGGCGTAGGGGCTATTATCGGAACGGGGATATTCGTGCTCACCGGAGTGGCGGCCGCCCGCTACGCCGGGCCGGGCGTTGTTCTTTCCTTCATCCTGGCAGGGGCGGCCAGTGCCCTCGCAGCCCTAGTCTATGCCGAACTGGCTTCCATGGTACCCGTGGCGGGGAGCGCCTATACTTATAGTTATGCCAGCCTGGGGGAAGTGGTCGCCTGGATCATCGGCTGGGATTTGATTCTGGAATATACGGTGGCCGCGGGGGCGGTAGCCATCGGCTGGGCGGGTTATCTGGCCAGTCTGCTTCAGGCGGCAGGCCTGGCAGTGCCTCAATGGCTGGCCGCGCCGCCGGGAGCAGGGGGTTTTATTAACCTCCTGGCTTTGCCCGTGGTGCTGGCGGTTGCCGCCTTCCTCACTTACGGGACGCGAGAATCGGCCACGGCCAACACGGCGGTGGTACTGGTAAAACTGGCCGTCATCGGCGTTTTCCTCTTCCTCGGTCTAAAAAGAATCGACCCGGGCCTTTGGCGGCCGCTCTTACCTTACGGCGTCGGGGGTGTGATGACCGGCGCCTCCATTGTCTTTTTTGCCTACATCGGCTTTGACGCCGTCTCCACGGCGGCGGAAGAGGTAAAGAACCCCCGGCGGGACCTGCCCCGTGGCATCCTGGGAGCGTTGGCCCTTTCCACCGCGCTTTACGTAGCCGTGGCCGCGGTCCTGACGGGACTCGTCAGCTACCGGGAGCTCAATGTCCCCTCTCCTCTGGCCTATGCCCTAGTGCGCCACGGTCTTCCCTGGGCCTCCGCACTGGTCTCGGTGGGTGCGCTGGCCGGCCTGACCAGCGTTATTCTGGTCGACATCTTCGGTCAGACCCGCGTTTTCTTTGCCATGGCGCGCGACGGGCTACTGCCCCACTGGCTGGCCCGACTACACCCGCGCTATCGCACGCCGGCGCTGACTACCTGGCTTACGGCCGCCGCCGTTTTTGGCATTGCCGCTTTCCTGCCGATCGGCTTTGTGGCCGAGATGGCCAACATCGGCACCCTGGCCGCCTTCGTCCTTGTTTCCCTGGGGGTTATTATCTTGCGCCAGCTTAAACCCGACCAGCCCCGTCCCTTCAAGGTCCCTTTCTACCCCTGGACTCCCCTCTTGTCCTTGGTCTTTTCCCTTTATCTCATGCTGAACCTGCCTGCCCTGACCTGGGTGCGCTTTGCCGTTTGGCTGGTGGTCGGGTTAATCATTTATTTAGCCTACGGCCACCGCGCCAGTCGGCTCGCCGAGCAGCGGGCCGGCCGGGTACCAGCCTTTTTGCCCGGGCCGGCGGCTAAGCCCTGGCCCGGCGACCGGGAAACGCGGCGCAGCGAGGTACGGGAGGAAGGTAAAGGAGATTAAAAAGCGGCGCGAATCGTCTATAGATAGCTTACCACCAGGTCGCCCACTTCGGAAGTGCTGTAGCCCATTTGGCCGGCGGCCAGACTCTTCAGGTGGTCGCGGCAGACGGCAATCACCGCGTTTTCCACGCGCCGCGCCGCCTCTTCCTCGCCCAGGTTTTCCAAAAGCATGGCCCCCGCGCAGATGGCGGCCAGGGGATTGATGACGTTCTTCCCGGCGTACTTGGGCGCCGAGCCGCCGATAGGTTCAAACATGGAGACGCCCTGAGGGTTGATGTTGCCGCCGGCGGCGATGCCCATCCCTCCCTGGATAATGGCTCCCAGGTCGGTGATGATATCGCCAAACATATTATCGGTGACGATCACATCGAACTGTTCCGGATTCTTTACCATCCACATGCAGGCTGCGTCTACATGGGCGTAATCCTTGGTGATGTCGGGGTATTCTTCGCCCACTTCGGCGAAAGTGCGTTGCCAAAGATCGGAGGCATAGGTCAGGACGTTGGTCTTGGCTACGAGGGTGACCTTCTTCTTTTGGTTACGGCGGCGACAGTACTCGAAGGCGTAGCGGATGCAACGCTCCACGCCCTTGCGCGTGTTGATCGATTCCTGGACGGCCACCTCGTCCGGGGTTCCTTTCTTAAGAAAGCCGCCGCTGCCCGCATAGAGTCCCTCCGTGTTCTCCCGTACGACGACGAAATCGATGTCCTCCGGCTTCTTGTCTTTGAGCGGTGTTTCCACTCCCGGGTAGAGCTTTACGGGCCGCAGGTTCACGTATTGGTCGAGCTTGAAGCGC
>JACIYD010000161.1 GCA_014360105.1 Clostridia bacterium | reverse complement strand
CCACCTGCAAGGTTCGGCAAGACTAATAAAGAAGAGTACCCGCGGTAAGGACCGCGGGTACTTCCTTTGTTGTACCGCCTACGCTAAGCAAGGCGCAGCAGCCGCTGTTTCTCCGGCCGCCTGACCCGTGGCACGCCGGCGGCACCCACCATGGCCACCATTTTGCGGCTACATTCTACCTGGCGTAGCGGACAGCCGATGGCTTCTAGTGCTTCCCAACTGAGGTCGTAGTTGTAGGCGGCTACCTCGCAGAAGCCGATGGGCCCGTTGGGGGAGTCGTATTCCCGCCAGTACGGGCAGGTGTCTTTGGTCTGGCTACGCATGAAGAACCGCCTCCTTTTGGCTTTGTCCCGAGCTATTGCCGTTGCGAGGTTCTACACCTTTCCGCCTCGACCAGTTGCCGAAAGCATCCGGCCGCCGGTCGCCGGGGCGGCCGCCGGTGCGGCCTTGGTTTCCGGCGCGGCTTTGACCTTCGGCGCGGCCGGTCGGTGCAGGTAGACGGCCCAGTAACTGCCGCCCACAAAGATCGCTCCGCCGACGATGTTCCCCAGGGTCACGGGTATCAGGTTGGCCACCAGGAACTTGACCCAGGTTAGCGCCGCCCCCACCGCGACCGGGTCCTGGCCGAGCCGGGCGAGCGCGCCGGCCACCTGGACCTGATCGCTGAGGAGAATGCCGATCGGAATAAAGTACATGTTGGCAATGCTGTGTTCAAAACCGCTGGTGACGAAGGCGGCGACCGGAAGCATGATACCCAGGATCTTGCTTACGGCGTCCTTCCCGGCGTTGGCCAGCCACACCGCCAGGCAGACCAGCCAGTTGCAAAGGATGCCGCGGAAGAAAGCCTCGCTGAAGGTGAGGTTTACTTTGGCCTGGGCGGTCAAGACCGCCTTGGCACCCACCATGGCACCGTTGGCCAGCCAGAGGTTGGTGGCATAAAAGATGGCCACCAGAAGAAGCGCTCCGAGGAAATTGGCCAGGTAGACCAGCGTCCAGTTGCGGAGCAAGGCCTGCCACGTGATGCGGCGGTCGTAGAGGCCGAGGGCCATTACCAGGTTGTTACCGGTAAAAAGTTCGGCTCCGGCGAGAATGACCATAATCAGTCCTACCGAGAAGGTAATGCCGCCGGCCAGCCTTGAGAGGCCGTCGCCAAGACGTGCGGCCAGGTCGTTGGTTACGACTGTGCTCAACTGAGCGCCCATGGCGATATAAGCGCCGGCGAGCACACCCAGAACGAGCAGTGAGCCCGTAGCCAAGCCCGCCTTCTTTTCGCTGGTTTTGGCCACGCTGTCGGCGATGACGTTAGGCGGATCATAAGCAACGGTAGGCACGGCACTGCTGCCCACCCGGGCCTCCATGCGGCTTAGGCACACCTGCCGCCGTTCCTGGGTACAGCCGATGGCCCGCATTTCCTCCGCGGTAAGCTTCTTATTGAAGGCGGCCACCTCACAGTAGCAGATCGTCCCCGCCACAGAGTCGTATTCCCGCCAGTAGGGACAGGATGGGGCGCTCATGCCCTCACCTCCAATCTTGCCGATGATCCTTTACCCCGTCGTCCTACCATTCCTTACTAAATGCAAGACCGATGCCATCCTGCAAAGCCGCGGCCAAGAAAAAGAAAAGGCCGGCCACTCTTGGCCTGGCGGCTCTTTTCCGCTTGCTGGCAGGCTCTGGACGGGTTGCCGCTGCCCGTTTTGCGGCCCCCGCTACCGCCAATGCGGCATGACCTGCCGCACGCGCGGCATCAAAGAAATTATTTCGGTGCCGCCTTGGTACGTTTCTTCCCCTTTTCGCGCAGCAGGTAGCGCATGACCCGGGGGGTCGTCTCCAGGCGGTCGGCCGCCACCTGGTAGTTGCCCATACTTTCCTTTAATGCCGCGAGAATTACCTGGCGGATCACGCCCGCTTCCATTTCTCTGAGTTGCGCAAGAAGGCGCGGCAGGGAAAGACGTCCTTCTTCCCTGCCGAGGGCAGCCTGGCAATGGGTGACGATCTCGCTTGCCCAGTGTTCCAAGAGTCCCGGCAGCACTTCGCCATCTGCCTGGCCGGCTCTCGCGCCTGGCGGTGCCGCGGCCTCCTCGCCGAGCGCACCGAGGAGCTTCGGGGGAAGGTGCCTCTCCTCGATCACCGTCGTGCCGTCGCTCATGGCAACCGCATGGGCCACCACATTGGCGAGTTCCCTGATATTGCCCGGCCAGGCGTAAGCCTTGAGCTTATTGACGACCTGCGGATGGAAACGCGGCATTTCGGCCAGGCCCATGCTGGTGGCCTGGCGATGCAAGAAGAAATCGAGAAAGAGGGGGATGTCTTCGCGCCGTTCGCGTAACGGCGGGACGTGAAAATGGGCGACGTCCAGCCGATAGTAGAGGTCTTCCCGGAAACGGCCGGCTTTTACCTCCTCGGCGAGGTTAACGTTGGTTGCGGCCATGATGCGCACGTCGGTTTTAATGGGGCGCTCCCCGCCTACCCGGTAGAACTCGCCGCTTTCCAGCACCCGCAACAATTGCACTTGGATGGATGGTCCGGCCGCTCCCACCTCATCTAAGAAGAGCGTGCCCTGGTGGGCCAGCTCGAAAACGCCGCGCCGGGTGGCGGTAGCGCCGGTAAAGCTACCCTTCTCGTGGCCGAAGAGCTCGCTTTCCAAAAGACTCTCGGTAAAGCCGCCGCAGTTGACCGCGATAAAGGGTCCTTGGGCCCGCGGGCTCAGGTGGTGGATGAAACGCGCCAGCACCTCTTTTCCTGTCCCGGTTTCCCCTTCGATCAAGACGGTGATCTCCTTGGGCGCCACCTTGTGGGCCATGGTGATAAGCCGTTGCATGGCCGGGTTGTGGCCGATAACAAAACCCAGTTCCTCCTCAACCGGCGGCCAGGTAGCATCACCCTGCTGCGCCGCCTGGCCAGCGCGGGCAATGAGGGCGGCCAGCTCCTCGATGTCCTCAAAAGGTTTTTGCAGGTAATCATAGGCACCCAGCTTGATCGCCTCGACCGCGGACCTGATGGTGCTATAGCCGGTCATGATGATCACTTCGCACTCCGGCTGCACGTTCTTGATGTGACGCAGCACCGCCAGGCCGTCGACATCCGGCAGTTTCAAGTCGACCAGAGCCACGTCGAACCGCCGTTCACCCGCGTGCGCCTTGGCCTCTTCTCCCGAAGTGGCGACCGTTACCTCGTATCTCTGCCATTCCAGCAGGTAGCGAAAGAAGTTGCAGACTTCGGGCTCGTCGTCTACGACCAAGACCCGCAACGGTTATCCCTCCCCGTCTGCGGCAATTTCCTTCTTAGCGGTGGAGGCAACGGGAAGGATTAGGGTAAAGCGGCTACCCTCTCCGACCTTGCTGGTCACCTCCAGCCGACCCCCGTGGGCCTGCGCAATACCCAGGCTGACGGAAAGGCCGAGGCCGGTCCCTTTGCCCGGTTTTTTGGTGGTGAAGAAGGGGTTGAAAATGAAGGGCATGATTTCCGCGGGGATGCCCCGGCCCGTATCCTCGACGGTCAGGGCCACCTCCCCTGTGCCGAGGCGAGAGGTGGTGAGGGTAATCCGTTTCTGACCGTTCTTGCCCTCCAGGGCGTCCCGGCTGTTCAAGAGGAGGTTGACGACGATCTGTTCCAACCGGGTGGCATTGCCCCAGATCAGGGGCAGGTCGGGGGCCAGTTCCTTTGTTACCGTGATCTGATTCTTCTCGATCTGGTAGACGAGCAGGTTTAGCGCCCTTTCTACCACCTCGTTGAGCTGGGTGAGGGCAAACGTATACTCCTCCTGGCGCGAAAAGGCGAGCAAGCTGCGGATCGTTTCCCGGCAGCGGTTGCCGCAGTTGCGGATGTCGTAAAGCAGTTCATAACCGGGCGTATCGCGCGGCAGATCGCGTAAGAGAAGCTGGGCGTCCCCGACGATGGCCGTGAGCGGGCTGTTCAGCTCGTGGGCGACCCCGGCCGCCATTTCCCCCAGGGCCACCAGCTTGAAGGAGTTGACCAGGTGGGTGACGTCCTTGGCGTAGAGGATCGCCCCCTCCGGTTTATTCTCGCCGGTCACCACCGGGTAGGCGAAAACATCAATCGTTGCCCCCCGTGGCAGCCGGTACTGCATATAGGCGCGCCGCGCGGTCTGCATCGCTTCCTTGGCGGGGCACCGGGCGCAGGGACTGGAGGCGTCGAAGAAAAGGGCATAACACTTGCGGCCGAACAAGGCCTCGGGTTCCAGGCCGAAGAAGCGCGGTACCGCGCGGTTAAACTGAATTACTTGCAGATCGTTATCCAGACAAAGCAAGAGATCGGTAACGGCGTCAAAAGTCTTCTCCCACTGGTGCTTGGCAAGCAGCACCTGACTGTAAAGACCGGCATTTTTCAGGCAAATGGCCAGTTGGCTGGCGAACTGCTCAAGAAATCCCTGGCTTTCCTCATCCCAGCCGCCCTCCTGGCGATACTTGAGCACGAGCACGCCCAGAACCATCTCACCGGCCAGCAGGGGAATCACGCCCACGGAGCGGACCCGGGCCTTGATCAGGCTGCTATCTTCGGCAAACTCGAGCTCGTCGTTTTCGATGTCAGCGCGGAAAAGACTGCGGTGTTCGCTGATTGCCGTCCAGAAGAGGGAATGGGGCGAAGAAACCCTGGTCTCTTCACCGAGTACCCCCTGCCCCTTGGGGACGGAAGTACG
>JACIYD010000160.1 GCA_014360105.1 Clostridia bacterium | reverse complement strand
AGACAACGGCCAAGGTAAACCATGCGCGGGTATTGCACGCATTCCTCGAGGAGGGCGTGGCAGACTACCATTTTAACGCGACCACGGGCTACGGCTACGGCGATTTGGGCCGCACGACGCTGGAGCACCTGTACAGCCGCGTGTTTGGCGCGGAAGCGGCCCTAGTCCGTACGGCGATCACCTCGGGCAGTCAGGCCCTGGCCTTGTGCTTTTTCGGCGTGCTCCGCCCGGGGGACGAGCTTTTAATCTTGGGCGAAATGTATCCCACCCTGCAGAGTATTGCCGGTCTCAAGGGCGCCGCCCCCGGCTCGTTGAAGGAGTGGGGGGTGAGCTGCCGCCAGGCAGGTCTGGATAGCGACCCTGCCGAGGTCTTACGGCCGAACACCCGTGCCGTTTTCCTGCAGCGGGCCGCCGGGTATAGCCACGGCTCGTCGCTCGGTATTCCGGTGATGGCCGAGCTCATGGCGCGCTTCAAACGCGCCAACCCGGGACTGGTCTTCATCGTCGACAACTGCTACGGCGAATTCGTAGAGATGCTCGAACCGACGCACGTCGAGGCCGACCTGGTCGCGGGTTCCCTGATCAAGAATCCGGGCGGCGGCCTGGCGCCCGCCGGGGGCTACGTCGTGGGGAAGCGCGCCCTGGTAGAGCAGGTGGCGGCACGGCTGACCGCTCCGGGTTTGGGGGCACAGTTGGGGCCGGATCCCGGGGGTTACCGTTTGCTTTTTCAGGGGCTTTACCTGGCGCCGCTCATGGTGGCCGAGGCGCTGAAGACGGCCGTCTTCGCCGCCCGGCTTTTCGAACGCTTGGGCTTTACCGTCTTTCCCCCTCACCAAGCGTCGCGGACCGATATCGTCCAGGCCATTGACCTGGGCTCCCCCCAGCGCCTCCTGGCTTTCTGCCGCGGCCTCCAGCGGGTTTCGCCGGTCGATTCCCGCGTGGTGCCGGAGCCGGCTTATCTGCCGGGTTACGGCGGCGAGGTGCTCATGGCCGCCGGCACTTTTGTCCAAGGAGCTTCCCTCGAACTGAGCGCGGACGCCCCCTGGGAACCGCCCTATACCGCCTTCTTGCAGGGAGGACTTTCCTACTTTTATGGCCAGATCGGCGTTCTCGGCGCGGCGCAAGAACTGTTGAGCGCCGGGCTCCTGCCGGTATCCTTGAGCTAAAGTCGATTTGAGAAGGATATTTGCCGGCGGTGCAGAATCCATCTCTGGCGATAGGGCCTCGAAGTACGCACGGTTGCGGCATTGGGAGGCGATTTTTCTGGCACAGGAACCGATTAATGTCGGCCTTTTGGGTCTGGGCACGGTGGGCAGCGGCGTGGTAAAGCTCCTGGAACAGAACGGCACCGCCATCGCTACCAAGATCGGCCGTCCTCTCAGGGTAGCCCGCGTGCTGGTAAGAGATACGGCGAAGCCAAGAGCGGTGAGCATTGCACCGGAATTACTCACGACCGACCCGCAGCAAATTCTGGAGGATCCCGCGATTCCCGTTATTGCCGAAGTGATGGGGGGCGTAGAACCGGCACGGGAATACCTCCTGACCGCGCTGGCGCGGGGCAAGAGCGTGGTCACGGCCAATAAAGACCTCCTCGCCTTACACGGACAGGAGTTATTGGAAACCGCCCGGGCGCACGGGGCGGACTTCTTCTTCGAAGCAAGCGTGGGCGGGGGCATCCCGATCATCCACCCTCTGAAGGAGTTTCTTGCGGCCAACCGTATCGAACAGGTGCTGGGCATCGTCAACGGCACCACCAATTACATCCTCAGCAAAATGACCCAGGAGGGTCGGGAATTCGCCGAGGCTCTGGCGGAGGCGCAGGCCCTCGGTTATGCGGAAAGCGATCCCCGGGCGGACATTGAGGGTGATGATGCGGCGCGGAAACTGGCCATTCTGGCTTCGATCGCCTTCAATACGCGCGTCACCTACCCTGAGGTTTATGTGGAAGGGATCACTCGCATCAGCTCCCGCGATATTCTTTATGCGGGGGAACTGGGTTATGTAGTCAAGCTCCTGGCCATTGCCCGCGAGGAGGGGGGCGAGATTGAGGCGCGGGTTCACCCGGCCCTGGTGCCGCGTCAGCACCCCCTGGCGGCGGTATCGGACGTCTATAATGCCATTTTCGTCCGGGGCGACGCCGTGGGCGAGGCGATGTTCTACGGCCGCGGCGCGGGACAGATGCCCACCGCCAGCGCCGTGGTCGGCGACCTGATGGCGGTGGCACGCAACCTTGTGCACGGTGCCACCGGCCAGGTTGCCTGTACCTGCTTCCGCAGTCTGCCGGTACGGCCTATGGGCCGCGTGGAGTGCCAGTATTACTTGCGGCTTACGGTAAGAGACCGGCCTGGGGTGCTGGCGAGTATCGCCGGCGTCTTCGGCAATCAGGGCGTGAGCCTGGCCTCGGTCATTCAGAAAAGGAGCTTCGACGGCTGGGCCGAGCTGGTGCTGATTACGCACCGCGTGCGCGAGGCCAGCCTGCAGGACGCCCTCAAGATCATCGGCGGCCTGTCGGTGGTCCGGGCCATCGACAACGTCATCCGCGTGGAGGAGGGAATCTAGATGGCCTGGCCCGGTGTTCTGGCCGCTTACAAGGACTTTTTACCGTTGACGCCGCAAACGCCCGCCCTTACCCTTTACGAAGGCGGCACACCCCTTCTCCCGGCCCCCAACCTCTCGCGACTGGTCGGCGCTCAGGTTTTCCTCAAATACGAGGGAGTTAACCCTACGGGCTCTTTTAAGGATCGCGGTATGGTAGTGGCCGTGGCCAAAGCGATGGAAGAGGGGGCCAAAGCCATCATGTGCGCCTCCACCGGCAATACTTCGGCTTCGGCCGCCGCCTATGCCGCCCGTGCGGGCCTCACCTGCAGCGTGCTCATCCCCGAGGGCAATATCGCCATGGGCAAGCTGGCCCAGGCGCTTATTTACGGGGCCAAGGTCATTGCCGTGCGTGGCAATTTCGATGCCGCCCTGCGCCTCGCCCGGGAGATTACGGCCAAGTACCCGATCACCCTGGTCAACTCGGTAAACCCTTACCGGCTTGAAGGACAGAAAACCGCGGCTTTCGAAATCTGCGACGTCCTCGGCCGGGCGCCGGATTACCTGGCCATTCCTGTGGGCAACGCCGGCAACATCAGCGCCTATTGGCAGGGTTTCCGGGAATACGAGGCCTGCGGCCGCACCACTCACTGCCCGAGAATGCTCGGCTTCCAGGCGGCGGGCGCCGCGCCGCTGGTGTTGGGCCGTCCGGTGGAAAACCCCGAAACCGTAGCTACCGCCATTCGCATCGGGAACCCGGCCGGTTGGGAGAAGGCCGTACGCGCGTATCGTGATTCCGGCGGAGCAATCGACACGGTGACCGATGCGGAAATCCTGGCTGCCCAGAAGCTTTTGGCCGGCAGCGAAGGTATTTTTGCCGAGCCCGCCTCGGCGGCTTCCGTGGCCGGTGTCTTGAAGTACGGAAGACAGGGGTTTTTCCGGGCGGAGGACGCCGTGGTTTGCGTGCTTACCGGCCACGGTCTGAAGGATCCCCAGATTGCCATTGCTCAGGCGGCCGAGCCGATCCGGGTGGTGCCGGAAGAAGAGGCCGTCCTGGAAGCAGTTTTTGCCTAAGGGAGGAGAGCTCTAAGGAGCATTGCCCTACTGGCAAAGCAGTTCACGCGGGGCGGGCACGGGATTCGCTCCAAGGGGGGTTAGCAAGTATCTTTGCTAAGAATATGCGTTCCGGCCACCACGGCCAACCTGGGCCCTGGATTTGATTGCCTCGGCATGGCCCTCGCTCTTTACAATTACCTGGAAGTCATCGAAGACGATAGCGACTGCCTTCGGCTGGAAGTTCGGGGAGAAGGGGAAAAGACCCTTGCGCGCAACGACGAGAATCTCATCCCCAGGGTAATGGCCGACTTTTTTACCCGGGTCGGCCACGTCTCTGGCGGTCTACGTCTCGTCTTGGAAAACAACATCCCCATAGGCAAGGGTCTCGGTTCTTCGGCCGCAGCCGTGGCCGGCGCCCTGGTTGCCGCCAACCACCTTGCGGGTAGCCCGCTTACACGCGGTCAACTGCTCGAACTGGGCGCTGCCTGGGAAGGCCACCCCGATAACGTAGCGGCGGCCCTTTACGGCGGGGTCGTAGTTACCGCGCGGGCGCAGGAGCGGATTATCTGCCGCCGTTTCGACCCGCCGCCTCGCCTGCGGGTGGTAGTGGCCGTACCTAATTTCGTCTTACCCACATCTGCTTCCCGCCGCGTGCTTCCCGCCGCAGTGCCGGTGGAGGACGCCGTCTTCAACGTAGGCCGCACCGGGCTGCTCGTGCTGGCCCTGCTGCAGAACGACCTGGAGCTTTTGGCCGTGGCTACGGAGGACCGCCTGCACCAACCCTACCGTGCCCCGATGATTCCCGGCTTATTGCAGGTCTTTCAAGCGGCCCGCCAGGCGGGGGCTCTGGGGGTTACCCTGAGCGGCGCAGGGCCGGCGGTGGTGGCCTTTGTCACGGGCGAGGAGGATAGCGTAGGAGAAGCGATGTGCCGGGCGTTTCGCGCGCACGGCGTGGCGTGCCGCACGCAGGTGCTGGCTCCCTCGCGCGAGGGAGCTTTCCTGGTCGGCGCTGATAGCGGGCAATAGCGCGAGCGGCACAAGGTCATGAACCGTCCGGACGGGGAAGGAC
>JACIYD010000016.1 GCA_014360105.1 Clostridia bacterium | reverse complement strand
ACGGGGCTTTTTTTTAAGTTGACCCATGGTTTGCGCAAGGAGGAGGAAGAAGAACCGTGGAGAAGAAGCAGATTCTCTTGCTGCCAGGGCCTACACCCGTACCGCCGGCGGTACTTCGCGCGATGGGTACCCCGGCGATCGATCACCGCGGGCCGGAATTTAGAGAACTTTTGAGTGAGGTTACCGAGGGCATTAAGGAGATTTACCAGACACAAAACGATCTCCTTATCCTAACCGCTTCGGGCACGGGCGGTATGGAGGCCGCAGTAACCAATTTTCTCTCGCCCGGAGAAAAGGCTTTGGTAGTTTCCATCGGTGCTTTCGGCGACCGCTTTGAACGCATCTGCCGCGCTTACGACGTGGAGCCCGAGGTTCTGACCTATGAGTGGGGGACGGCCGCCCGGGCCGAGGACGTAGCGGAGAGGCTGCGGCGTGACACCGCCGGCGAGATCAAGGCCATCCTGGTGCAACACAACGAGACTTCTACCGGAGTGTTGAACGACCTGGAAGCAATCAGCCGCGCGCGTGGCGATCATCCGGCGCTGCTAATCGTAGATGCCATCAGCGGGCTGGTGGCGGCGGATCTTAAGACCGATGCCTGGGGCCTGGACGTGGTTATTACCGGCTCGCAGAAGGCATTCATGATTCCGCCCGGGCTGGCCATGCTCAGCGTGAGCCAACGCGCCTGGGAGGCGGCAGCGCGTTGCAAAAACCGGCGGTATTATTTTGACCTCCAGGCCGCTAAGGAGTTTTTTGCCAAGGGCCAGACACCCTTCACACCCGCGGTCTCGGTCTTTTTCGGCCTGCGCGAGGCCCTGAAGATGCTGCGCGCCGAGGGGCTGGCCGCAGCCTTTGCCCGCCACCGTCTCTACCGTGACATGATCCGCGCCGGGGTAAAGGCGCTCGGGCTGGAACTACTCGCTCCGGATGAAATTGCCTCGCCAGCGGTAACCGCGGTGAAGACACCGGCGGGCCTGACACCCAGGGACATCCGCACGCCCCTGCGGGAGAAATACGGGGTGGTTACAGCGGGCGGCCAGGGTAAGCTTTCGGATAGCATCTTCCGCTTCGGCCACCTGGGTTACGTTGATCCGACCGACCTGGTGAGCGCCTTGGCGGCACTGGAAATGGTACTTGCCGAAAAGGGCTTTTCGGTTAGCCCGGGCGCTGGGGTAGCGGCGGCAGAGGCGGTCTGGCGCCGGTATCTCGGCTAAGAACTGGGCGCGATGGTAGAGGGCCGGAAGGCGGCCGCATACCACGGATGGGGACCCGGCGGGTTCTGGTTGAGAGGACACAGCGTGATAATAGCGGAGGGGGAAAGCCATGCGAGTCCTTGTAAGCGATCCAGTAGCGGAACAGGGGATCGACCTCTTGCGTCAAGCGGGCTTTACGGTAGAAGTAAAGACGAGGCAGAGCGAAGACAACCTGGTGGCCACGATCGGCGATTTTGACGCTCTTGTTGTGCGCAGCGAAACCAAGGTGACCAGGCGTGTCATCGAGGCCGGACGGAAGTTGAAGATTATCGCCCGCGCCGGCGTGGGTGTGGACAACATCGACGTGGCGGCGGCCACCGAATGCGGCATTCTGGTGGTCAACGCGCCGGAAGGGAATACCATTGCCGCTACCGAGCATACCCTGGCCCTCATGCTGGCCCTGGCGCGCAACGTGCCCCAAGCGAACAGCCTGCTCAAGCAGGGAGTTTGGGAGCGCAAGAAGTTTATGGGCGTTGAACTGAACGGCAAGACGCTGGGAATCGTGGGGCTCGGCAAAATCGGCACCCAGGTGGCAAAGCGGGCGCGTGCCTTCGGCATGCGCGTGGTGGCATACGACCCGTACGTGGCCGAAGAGACGGCCCGGCACCTCGGGGTAGAGCTGGTCGATTTCCCTAAAGTGCTGGCCGAGGCGGACTTCCTTACCTTTCATCTCCCTCTGAGCAAGGATACCTACCATCTCATCGGACCGCGCGAGTTCGACCTGATGCGGCCGGGTGTGAGGGTACTGAACGTGGCCCGCGGCGGCATCGTTGATGAGAATGCCCTTTACGAGGCGATCAAGCAGGGGAAGGTGGCCGGCGCGGCGATCGACGTCTTCGAGGAGGAGCCGCTGCGTGAGAGCCCGCTCTTGGAGCTGGAGCAAGTGGTAGCGACGCCGCACCTCGGCGCTTCCACCGCCGAAGCCCAGGTGAACGTGGCGGTAGACGTGGCCCAGGATATCATCCGCTGCCTGCGCGGCGAGCCCGTATTAAACGCGGTAAACATTCCTGCGGTTCCACAGGAAGCCCTGGCCGCGCTGGCGCCCTACTTCGTCCTGTTGGAGCGGTTGGGCAAGTTTGCCGCCCAGGTCATTTCGGGCCGGGTGGAAGAAATCACCATTCGCTACAACGGGTCCATAGCGCAGTACGATCTGACCCCGCTTACCAATACCTTCCTCAAGGGCTTCCTACGTCCCGTGCTCGGCGACGCGGTAAATTACGTCAATGCGCCGGTGGTCGCCCGTAAACGCGGTATCCGGTTGACGGAAAGCAAGACCGCGGAAATGGTCAATTTCGCCAACCTGGTGAGTATGGAGCTGGCCACGGATGCCGGCCCGGTTAGCCTGGCGGGGACGCTTTTACAAGATCAGCAACCGCGGGTCGTCAGTTTTAACGGTTACCGTGTGGACGCCATCCCGGAAGGGCACATTCTGGTTATTCCCCATCTTGATAAACCGCGGATCATCGGTCCGGTGGGTACGCTGATCGGTGCGGAGGACGTAAACATCGCGGGAATGCAGGTGGGGCGCAAAGCCGTTGGCGGCGAGGCAGTGATGTTTCTCAACATCGACGCGCCCGTGTCGCCGGCGACCCTGGCGAAAATCAAAGAGATCGACGGCGTGCTGGATGTGAAGTATGTGCAAATATAAGCTTCGGTAGCGTCGGTGTAGGGGGGACGGGGCAGTGTTGGACCTGAAATTCGTGCGGGAGAATCCGGAAGTGGTACGGGCGGGCCTGGAGAAGCGCGGCACCGTTCTTAACCTGGAAGAGTTTCTGGGGCTGGAACGCCGCCGTCGGGAAATCCTAACGGCGGTGGAAGAGCTGAAACGGCGAAGGAACGAGGCTTCTGCCCAGGTAGCCGACCATAAGAAGCAGGGCCTTGACGCCACGGCCATCATTGCCGAGGTGAGGGAACTGGGCGAGGAGATCAGGCGGTTGGACGGTGAGCTGGCCGGCCTGGAAGAGCAGCTTCAGGCGGTTCTCCTGACGATTCCCAATCTGCCCCACGCCTCCGTGCCGGTCGGTGAGGGAGAAGAGAGTAACCAAGTGGTCCGAACCTGGGGCGAGCCTCCGGTCTTTTCCTTTCGGCCGCGGCCTCATTGGGAGATCGGGGAGGCTCTGGACATCCTCGACTTTGAGCGGGCCGGCCGGGTAACCGGGTCGCGCTTCAGTTTTGCCAAGGGTGCGGGAGCGACGTTAGAACGAGCCTTGATCAACTTCATGCTGGACCTGCACGTGCGGGAGCACGGTTACGTAGAGATCTTTCCTCCGTTCATTGTGCACGCGCGCAGTATGGTGGGTACGGGGCAGTTGCCGAAGTTTGCCGCGGAGATGTTCAAGCTGGAAGGGACAGACTACTACCTCATTCCCACCGCCGAGGTACCGGTAACCAACCTCTACCGCGAGGAGATCCTGGACGGCGCTATGCTGCCTATTTATCACGTGGCCTACAGCGCCTGCTTCAGGGCGGAAGCGGGGGCGGCCGGCCGTGATACGCGGGGGCTGATCCGACAGCACCAGTTCAACAAGGTAGAGCTGGTCAAATTTACTACGCCGGAAACGTCTTACGAGGAGCTGGAGAAGCTGACCCGAGATGCGGAAGAAGTATTGCAGTTGCTGGGCCTGCCTTACCGCGTGGTCGTCCTCTGCAGCGGAGATCTTGGCTTTGCCGCGGCGAAGACTTACGACCTGGAGGTTTGGCTCCCCAGCGCCCAGACCTACCGGGAGATTTCGTCTTGCAGCAACTTCGAAGACTACCAGGCAAGGCGGGCAGGGATCCGCTATCGTCCGCCCGGCGGGGGCCGACCGCGTTACGTCCACACGTTAAACGGGTCGGGTGTTGCCGTCGGGCGGACGGTGGCCGCCATCCTGGAGAACTATCAGTGTGAAGACGGTTCAGTGGTGATACCGGAAGTGCTCCGGCCCTATATGGGAGGGCGGGAGCGGATCGGTCCTCGCTAGGACCGCCGGGCGCGGTGGCAAGTTGTTTGACATCGGGGTCGCCGCTATGCTATACTCGACAATTGGAGGGGTGTCCGAGCGGCTGAAGGAGGCGGTCTTGAAAACCGTAGAGGGTAAAAACCTCCGTGGGTTCGAATCCCACCCCCTCCGCCAGTCCGGGCGCCAAGGCAGCCCGGTGTTGATTTTTCCCGGCCGCAAGGTTATAATTAGTTCTGCGGAGAGATGGCCGAGTTGGTCGAAGGCGGTCGCCTGCTAAGCGATTGTACAGGTGTTAAGCCTGTACCGTGGGTTCGAATCCCACTCTCTCCGCCAGCAGCGCGCCCGTAGCTCAACCTGGACAGAGCAACAGACTACGGATCTGTGGGTTGGGGGTTCAAATCCCTCCGGGCGCGCCACGTTTCCCGTATCTCCTGCGCCCGTAGCTCAGTTAGGACAGAGCAGCGGTTTCCTAAACCGCGTGTCGGAGGTTCGAGTCCTCTCGGGCGCACCATTTTTTTGGAGCGAAGTGGCTTGGGACACGAGGCCTTCATGCGGGAGGCGCTGCGGCAGGCTGAACTGGCGCTGGCCGCGGGCGAGGTGCCCGTAGGGGCGGTGGTGGTTCGGGGCGACGAGATCCTGGCACGCGCATATAACCGGCGCGAGCAACTGGCCGACCCGACGGCGCATGCCGAGATTCTTGCTCTGCGCGAAGCAGGTCGGAAGCTCGGCGGCTGGCGTCTGCTGGAGACGGCGGTTTATGTGACCGTGGAGCCGTGCGCCATGTGTGCCGGTGCCCTGATCCAGGCGCGTGTGGGTCTGCTTGTCTTTGGGGCAAGGGATCCTAAAGGCGGGGCCGCGGGTAGCCTGGTGAACCTGGTTCAATTCCCGGGTTTTAACCATCGCCTGCCGGTAATCGAAGGAGTAATGGCGGCGGAATGCGCGCGACTGATGCGTGATTTCTTTGCCGTGCGACGCCGTAGGCAGCAACGCGGAGAGGTGGCTGAGCTGGCTGAAGGCGCTCGACTCGAAATCGAGTAGGCAGGTCGACCCTGCCTCGTGGGTTCAAATCCCACCCTCTCCGCCAGGAAATTTATTTGAAAACGGATACCAATTGATAACGAGCGTGCCACGCGGAGAGGTGGCTGAGCTGGCTGAAGGCGCTCGCCTGGAGAGCGAGTAGGCGGATGATAAGTCTGCCTCGTGGGTTCAAATCCCACCCTCTCCGCCAGGAAAGTGGTGCGGCCCGGTCGCGACCAGGCCGCGGGGAAGGTTTGGCCGTGCTAGACGGGGAGGTAGCGGTGCCCTGTAACCCGCAAGCCGCTAGAGCGGGGTCGAATTCCCACCTGCGGGCTGTGACCTGTGGGGACAGCCCGAGGCAAGTGGCGAGGAGGGCCGGGTCCTGCGCGGCGCGGGCTTATGAACCCCGTCAGGTCCGGAAGGAAGCAGCGGTAAGTAAGTGACCGCGGGTGCCGCAGGAGTGCCTAGCCGGAGTTAACTGCCCCGGTAGCGCCCGGAGGCCCAGGACAAGGGTGGGTGCACGGCCAACATAGATCGTCTAAGAAGAGGGTGCCCGGTAGCCTAACCTTGCCGGGCCCTTTTAGTAGGTGAGCAAGGTGTACGTGGCCCTCTACCGGCAGTGGCGGCCACAGTGTTTTGCGGCCGTAGTGGGACAAGAGCATATTACAAAAACCTTGCGGCGCTCCCTGATGACAGGTCGATTGGCGCACGCCTACTTATTTAGCGGTCCGCGCGGGACGGGCAAGACGAGTACGGCAAAGATCTTTGCCAAGGCCCTGAATTGCGTTGCCCCGGCCGAGGGGGAGCCGTGTAACCGGTGTGCGAATTGTGAGGCCATTAACGCCGGTTCCTTTCTCGACGTCCTGGAGATCGATGCCGCTTCCCACCGGCGTATCGACGATGTGCGCGAGTTGCAAGAAAGACTGCCCTTTGGGCCGGTCCAGGGGCGCTATAAGGTCTACATCATCGACGAGGTACATATGCTCACCCCAGAGGCTTTCAATGCCCTTTTGAAAACCCTGGAAGAACCGCCGGCCCACGTGATTTTCGTACTCGCTACCACCGAACCGCAAAGGTTGCCCCAGACCGTTCTCTCGCGCTGTCTGCGCTTTGACTTTCGCCCCTTAACCCCTCAGGAGATCAGTCGTTACCTGCAGGAGGTCGCGCGTGCCGCGGGGACGGAGATCGAGGAGCGCGCCGCCTGGGCGTTGGCGCGTCTGGCCCGGGGTGCTTTGCGGGATGGCCTCAGTCTGTTGGAAGAATGTACCGCCTACGCCGGGCCGCGGCTCACGGAGGAAGACGTGCGGTTGGTGCTGGGACTGCTGGGGGAGGACGAATTACTCGCCCTGGGCGAGGCCCTCTGGCAGGGTGAGGCCGCGCGCTTGATGCGCTTGCTCGCGCATGCCTGGGAGCAGGGGAAGCAGCCGGGAGAAGTTTTGCGGGAGCTTCTCGCCTACTTGCGGGACCTCCTCACCCTGAAAACTTGTCCCGGGCAATTTGAGCTCCTCCGCTTTTCGCCCGCTTCCCATGCGGAGCTGACACGCCAGGCAGCCCAGGTAACGCCCGCGCGCTTGTGGCAGGCGGTAACCGTCCTGGGCGAGTTGGAGGGCCAGTTGCGTCTGACGAGCCAACCTGAAGTCCTGGTTGAACTGGCCCTCTTGGAGATCGGGAGCGCTAAAGAGGTGAGCGACCATCTGGCGCAACTCGAGGAGCGGCTTGCGCGTTTGGAAAAGGCGGCCGTCTCGCCGGTGAACGAGGTAGCGCGCCACAAGGAAGAAGAAAGTGGTTTGGCGGTGCGGCCTCAACTTGCCCCGGCAGGGCCATGCCCTGAGGTTCCCGAAGTTGTGGCTGGGAAAACAGCACCGGTGCCGCAGGCGCAGGCGGTGGGCAAGACCTCGGGGTTGGAACCGGTAGAGAAGCTGCCTTGGTGGCCCCGGTTGATGGAACTCGCGCGGCGCAAGCCAAAGATCCGCGCCTTATTGGGCGGGGTAAAAGCCGCCACGCTGGACGGCGGGCACCTGCGGCTGGGCTTTGCCGCGCGCTTCTATAAGGAGGAAGTGGAGCAACGCGCCACCCGGGCGGCAGTCGAGGAGCTGGCGGGCCGGCTTTTCAAGGAAGCAATAAGCGTTGAATGCCTTCTCTTGAGCGAGGAGCAGGAAGCCGTTCAACCACAGGAAACGGGAGAAGGGGAGAGAATGGTGCTCGAGCAGGCACTGCGGCTTTTCGGCGGGAGCGTACTCGAGAAAGAAGATTAGTAGGGGGTCGAGGTCGTGGGTTTTGGCGGCATGGGAAACATGGGCAAGATGATGAAACAGGTGCAGAAAATGCAGGAGCAACTGGCGAAAATACAAGAAGAGCTTGCGGGCCGTACGGTAGAGGCCACCGCGGGCGGCGGTGCCGTTCGCGTTGTGGTAAACGGGCGCCAGGAATTGGAGGCGGTGGAGATCGATCCCGGAGTGCTTGAAGAGAGAGATGTAGAGATGCTTCAGGACCTGATCGTAGCCGCCGTTAACGAAGCCCTGCGTAAGAGCCAGGAAATGGTGGCCACGGCCATGGGTAAGATCACCGGCGGCTTGAAACTGCCGGGGTTGCCCTGATGTGGTACTATGCGGAACCTCTGGCCCGGCTGATAGAGGCGTTGCACAAGTTGCCGGGGATAGGACCGAAAACGGCACAGCGGCTGGCCTTCTTCCTCATGAGCTGTCCGCGAGAGGAAGCCCTCGGCCTGGCAACCGCCATCGTCCAGGCGCGAGAAAAGATCCATCCGTGTACGCTTTGTGCCAACCTGACCGACGCCGATCCCTGTCAGATATGCCGCGACCCGCGGCGGGACCGCACGGTGATTTGTGTGGTGGAACAGCCGCGGGACCTGGTGGCGATCGAGCGCACGGGCGTTTACCGCGGCCTTTACCATGTGCTCCACGGCGCCCTCTCGCCGCTGGATGGTGTGGGCCCGCAAGATCTGAAGATCGACCAATTGCTCTCCCGCTTGCGAGACGGTACCGTGAAAGAGATCATTCTCGCCACTAACCCTAATGCCGAAGGCGAGGCGACCGCCCTTTATCTCGCCCGCCTTTGTCGGCCGCTCGGGCTTCGGGTGACCCGGCCGGCGCATGGTCTGCCGGTGGGTGGCGACCTGGAGTACGCCGATGAGATGACGCTTGGCCGTGCCCTCAGCGGCCGGCAGGAGATGGTATGATTTTCCCCCTCCCCGCGGTATTTTTGCCCGGCAAAGGCATAAGCTTGTAGCGGGGAGGTATTTTTTATGGCCGGTCTTTTGCGGGGACGGCATGATCCCCTTTCCGAGGAAGGCGGGGCTCTTGCGCCGGGCGATCAGGCCAAGGCGTTGCTGGCGCAATTAGCCGAGGCCCACGCGGCCTGGCAGGCGGCCGAACGACTGTTTGCCGAGGCGACCGAACCAGAGCTCATCGATTGGGCGGCCTTGCATCTGAAAGCGTGTGAAGAGTACTACGTTTACCTCTGGCGACAGGCGCGCCGGGCCGGAATACGGGGCCAGGTGCGCCTGCGGTCGTAAAGGACGGTGGCATTCGCGTGGCAGGAAACTGGTGGCTCCCGGCCGGCCTCGTGCTGGTTCTGCTTTGTGTGTCCCTCTTGCGGCCTTGGCGTTGGTTAGGACGCCTGGTCTACTATTTGGTACTGGGATTCGTTCTGGTAGGAGGCTTCAACCTTGCCGGACCCTATCTGGGCGTGGCGGTGCCCCTAAATTTGTTCACCGTGCTGCTGGCCGGTCTTCTCGGTCTACCCGGCCTGGCGGCCCTGATCGTTCTTCAGCTTCTGGTTTAATTGAAGCATAAGCGTGGCCGTGCGGGGTACAATACGTTCGGGGGATTGGTGTGACAGCGGTTATCGAGAGAGAAAGGCGCGCTTTCCTTACGGGTAACGAGGTCGTCGCCTGGGCGGCGCTGGCCGCGGGCGCGGAAGTGATGTTCGGCTATCCTATTACCCCGCAGAACGAGATCATGCACTACTGGGCCAGGCTGGCGCCGCGTTATGGCCGTAAGTTCCTTCAGACCGAGGATGAACTGAGCGCCGGTTATGCAACCATCGGTGCCGTTCTGGGCGGCGTGAAGGCCTTCACCGCCACTGCCGGCCCGGGTCACGTCCTGATGCAGGAAGCGCTGGCCATGGCGGAAATGATGCGCCTGCCGGTGGTGGCCATCATTACGCAGCGCGGCGGCCCGTCGACGGCTACCGTTATCTACTCTCAGCAGGAGGTCAATTTGGCCTGCTTCGGCGGCAACGGCGAGGGCTTTCGCCTTGTGTATTCGGTGGCCGGGTTACAGGATCTTTATGAGTATACCTTAAAAGCTTTTGGCATGGCTTGGCGTTACCGCCTTCCCACCATCGTTCTGGGGGACGGCTATCAGGCAAAGATGCGGGGGCCGGTTAAACTTTTTGATCCTGCACGCCAAGGCATCGATACCGGTATGGCGGCGCCCTTTCTCGGGGCGGCAGGCACGCCGGGCCGGGAACGGCCGCCTGTGCATTTGCGCAACACTTATAACCTGGAAGAAGAGCTACTGGCCGTGGTGGAAGAGCAGGCGAGATCCTTTGAGCAGGTGGCCGAGCAGGTGGCCGAATATGAAGAAGAAAAGCGGGAAGGAGCGGCCATCCTGCTGGTGGCCCACGGCATCGTGGCCCGCGCCGCCCAACTGGCCGCGGGCCGCTTACGCCGGAGGGGCAAGGCGGTTGGCTTCTTTCGCCCCGTAACTTTACGCCCTTTTCCGGAGACGGCGTTGCGGCGCGCCGCCTTTGAGGCGGAGATGGTACTGGTGGCGGAATCGGCCTGGGGCCAGTTGGAGCGCCTGGTCCGCGCCAGTCTTAGCGGGAGCGAAGTACCGGTTCAGGCCTACCGCCGGCCGGGAATGGGGATCACGCCGGAAGAGTTGGAGGAAGAATTGGAGAAGATTCTGGCCGCCAGGAAAAGTTCCGGGTGGTCGCGGGGGGATGAAGTTGCAGCCCGAGCCGCAGATGCCACGGGTTTGGCGCCGTGAGAGTAAGCCCCACCGTTTCTGTCCGGGCTGTGGCCACCCGCTGGCCCTGAAGGCGCTGGGCGAAGCCGTCGATGACCTGGACTGGCAGGACCGGGTGGTCTTTGGTTGTGACATCGGCTGCAGCCTGCTCGCCTGGGATTTTTTCGACCTGGATACGGTACAGACGCACCACGGGCGGACGTTGCCCGTGCTGGTGGGGCTAAAAAGGGTGCGGCCGGAGCTAGTACCGATTGCCTATATGGGCGACGGGGGTGCGTATGCCATTGGGGTGCAGCACCTGGTCAGCGCCGCGGCCCGCGACGAGCCGGTCTGTAGCCTGGTGGTGAACAACGCGGTTTACGCGATGACCGGAGGGCAGATGGCCCCTACCACGCTGCCGGGCCAAAAAACGGAGACGACTCCTTACGGCCGCGATCCGGCCTTAAGCGGGCATCCCTTAAAAGGGGCAGAAATGGTCGCGGCGGTGGCCGCACCCGAGGCGTACGTCGCCCGGGGCTCGGTGGCCAACCTGCGCCAGCTCAAGCGTTACCTCCTGCGCGCCTTGCAGAACCCCCACTTCTCTCTGGTGGAGGTACTCGCCTCTTGCCCGACCAATTGGCGGACCAATGCGGCGGAAACCTGGGAATGGGTGGAAAAAGAAATGCCGCGCTATTTTCCCCTGGGAGAGCTGAAAGGCGGGGTAAGAGAGGAGGAAAGACGGTGAGCATCGCGCGCATCGTTCTCGGGGGCGAAGGCGGCCAAGGGGTACAGACGATAGCGGAAATTCTTGCCGAAGCGGCTTACCGTTCCGGGCTGGAGGCCCTCTACATCCCCAATTTTGGCGTTGAACAACGTGGCGGCGTTTCCCTGGCCTTCGTCCAACTGGGCGATGAGGTAGTGGCCGTGCCCAAGTTTCGCCGTGCCCAGGTGGTAGTGGCGCTTAGTGACCGGGCGATTCAGCGCACTGCGGACTACGTCACGCGGGAAACCACCTTTATTTACGAGGCTTCGGCCGCGGTCGACCCTTCATTCTTGCCGCGCGAGGCGGGCCGGCTCTTGCCCGTTCCGGCCGTGAAGCTGGCGACGGAGCACCTCCATCCGCGGGTCTTCAACGTACTCATTCTGGGTACGGTGGTGGGCGTGGTCGATATGGTGGAGGAGACGGCGCTCAAGGCCGCCCTGGAGGGCCTCCTCGGCCATAAGTTCGCCCTGAAGCCGGAACTGCGGGAGCTGAACTACCGCGCCCTGGGCGAAGGCCGGGAATTAGCCCTAACCGCCTAACCAGGTTTTTGGGGACTGGATCGGTTGGCGGAATGCGTTTTTGAAGCGAAAGGTGAAGAAGCATGCCGGAAAAGCAGCCGCGTTTCCTGGTGCGGACTTACCGCGACGGGAAGGGCATTTTTCATCTCTTTCCTTCTCTTTGTAAGGGTTGCGGTCTTTGTATCGAGAAATGCCCGGTGGATACGATCGGTTGGTCCCGGGAACTGGGGTTCCTAGGTACACCGGCGGTCGAGCCCGGACACGGCAAGCCCTGCATTGCCTGCAAGCTCTGCGAACTGGTCTGCCCCGACTGCGCTATTTACATCGAAAAAGTACCGGTGGCGCACCCAACGCAAGCCGCGAGTAGCCCTTAACTAGGAAACAATCAGACCTCCACCGGTATTCCGCTTCATTTTATCCCGGGAACCCGATTCCGCGTCGGGCTCTGCCCGCCTTCCTTCATCTCAGTTCTTTCCTCACCCGAGCCCTCAATCTGTACCTAAACATTCTTTTTTGAGAAATATTTTGCTTACTCGGTCCTAGTTTGGCGGATTAAGCTATTTTAGTCTTGCGCGGGGCCAAGCCCGGAATCCGATAAGCCCGCTCGCGGACACCCCGCACAAGCGCCGGGTTATCCCGGTTTACCTCTTGCGGTTTTTGGCTCCCTCGTTGGCGCAAGCCTCGTAGGCCGCATTGAGGTTTGCGCTGGGCTTGAGGCGGGCCCGAGGTTTGTGCGC
>JACIYD010000159.1 GCA_014360105.1 Clostridia bacterium | reverse complement strand
CTTGCGCATGAACATAAAAGGCCGGAGCAAGTGCCCCGGCCCAGTCGGTGCCCTTGCGCGGCGCTACAGCTATACGGGCTAAGAGCTGGCCTATACCTTTTACCTATCTTACCTATCCGACATTGTTTACTGGAATACCATTGTGCGAAACACAATGAGCGGCCAGTTGAACCTTAATGCACGGTCTAAGGGGGACCCTCCTAGCGCCTTTTTTTACAAAGACGTTCCCGCCGCCGCGGAGGAATTCCAGGGCGAAGGCGTGCCGTAGGAAGTATGACGAAAGCTTTGCCCCTAGGCCTAGCGATTTTCAGTACGTTTTGCATCCCCGCTTAAAGGTGGTCAAGGTTTGCTAAATACCTTAATTTTCAAGGCCTCTCGGCTGCGCCTTTCGACCGCCCGCCAAGCCCAACGGACTAACCCTTTTGCTCGCCTGCCCACAGCGGCGCACCTCCTCCCGCTTGTTCCCTCACGGCAAGGCTACCTGGACGTACTCCGCTACGGCTCCGGGCTCGGGAACTGGCAGGCCGTCTTCCAGCAGGCCATTGATGTGCATTTCGATGGCCTCCTGCATCCTCTGCCTAGCTTCTTCGGGCGTCCTGCCTGTGGCCACGCAGCCGGGAATGTCGGGAGAGTAGGCAGAATAGTTGCCTTCCGCCTTCTCGATCACCACGAGGTAGCGCACTTCACTATCCCTCCTTCTTGAGCTGCGCCTGCTTCAAGATGCTGTTGAGCGTCCCAGGCGCTAGGTCGTCGTTCAGGTTACCTGCTATGGTCACCCTGCCTGGCTCGGTAGGGTGCTTAAACTGCCTGTGGCTCCCTTTGCCTGCGGAATGCCCCGCTCGCGCCGCGTCTCCAAGGCTAGTTCAATCGCCTCCCGGATGTTGGCCAGCGCCTTCTCTTTGGTCCGTCCTTGGCTCACGCAGCCAGGCAGGGCAGGCCACTCGGGCAAACCCAGCCGTCCTCTCCTTGGTTAGCGTGACGAGGTGCTTCATTGGGCTTGCGGGACTCCCTTGCCGTTTTGTCGGCCATCGCCTGGACCAGACGACCAGACGGCTGTTTCCCCTGCTGTGGGCTTTGCTGGCCGTCACCTAAGCGGTCCTCTTCGTCCCCATAATAGAGTAGGTATCCAGGCTGGCAGCCGAGCGCCTTGCACGGCCGGGCAAGGATGTCAAAGTCCAGTCTCAAGGACAGCGCTCAATCGGCAATGCACACCGCCATAAAAAAGCCCCCTCACAGGAGTACCGGATCCTTTCGAGGGGGTCAATCCACGAAGGTCCTTCTTTTTATAAAGCTGGCAGGGGCGGCAGGGCTCGAACCCGCAACCAACGGATTTGGAGTCCGCTACTCTACCAGTTGAGCTACGCCCCTGCACGCCATATTATAGCATGCTGCTGCGCGCTGCGCAAGCGCCTGCGGCTCCTTCTTCGCTGCTCCCCTAACCCGGCACCGGGGCCGGACGAGCCCCGGGCCTGCTTCCAACAGCAGGGGCCCGCTCCTGGCGCGGCATCCCGCACCGCGCGTACCGCCCCCCCTTGAGGCTGGCGGCGCGCCGGACTTACTTCTGTTCGGCCTGGCGCGCGGCCCGCGCCTGCTCGATGATTTTCTCCGCGATGTGGGCCGGCACTTCTTCGTATTGCGCGAACTCCATGCGGAAGGAGCCGCGGCCCTGGGTAATGGACTTGAGGTCGATCACGTAGCGGTACATCTCGGCCAGGGGCACCTGCGCCCGGATAACCTGCTGCTTACCGTCTGCCTGCATGCCCAGGATGCGCCCCCGCTTGCTGTTCAGATCGCCGATGATGTCCCCCATGAATTCTTCCGGCACCCGTACCTCCACGTTCATGATGGGCTCGAGCAGCACCGGCTTTGCCTGCTCCATGGCCTTGCGGAAGGCCAGGGCGGCGGCAATCTTGAAGGCCATTTCCGAGGAATCCACCGGATGGTAGGACCCGTCCACCAGCGTCACCTTGACGTTCGTCACGGGATATCCGGCGAGAATCCCCTCCATGAGCGCCTCCCGCACACCCTTCTCCACCGCGGGGATGTATTGCTTCGGCACCACCCCGCCGAAAATGGTTTCCTCGAACTCGAATTCCTTATCCGGCAGCGGTGCCAGGTCAATAAAGACATGTCCGTACTGGCCGTGGCCGCCGGTCTGTTTCTTGTGCTTCCCCTCGATGCGGTTTACGGCAGCCTTTATCGTTTCGCGGTAGGGGACCTTCGGCGGTTCGAGCAGCACCCCGACGCCGAACTTGCGCTGGAGGCGCTCCACGGTGATGTCCAGATGCATCTCGCCCATGCCTAACAGGATTGTCTGCTTCGTCTCCGTATTCTTTTCGAGGCGCAAGGTCGTGTCTTCCTCCATCAAACGGCTCAAGGCATTGCTCAGTTTGTCCTCATCGCCCTTGCTTTTCGGGACGACCGCCATCGGCAGCGAGGGTTCAGGAAATTCGATTCCCGCCAGCTTTTGCGGGTTGCCTTTAACGGTCAGCGTATCGCCGGTACCGGTAACCTGGAGCTTCGCCACCGCGCCCAGATCGCCGGGCCGCAGCTCTTCAACCGGTTCCTGATTTTTGCCGCTCAAGATCAGTACCTGACCGATTCTCTCTTCAGCTTCCTTATTGGCGTTGTAGACCACGCTGTCGGACCGCAGCACGCCTTCATAAACGCGGAACAGGTTGAGTCTGCCCACGTAGGGGTCGGTCAGCGTCTTGAAAACGAGCGCCGCCAGGGGCCTGCTTGCCATCTCCTCCCCCGTCGCCCCGGCCCGGGCCGTAGGCGCGGGCGCATAGGCGAGGATCTGGTCGAGGAGAAGGTCGATGCCCACGTTTTGCAGGGCCGAGCCGCAAAACACGGGTACCACGCGGCCCGCCAGCACGCCTTGCTGCAGGCCGCTTCTGATCTCCGCCAGGCCCAATTCTTCCCCTTCCAGGTAACGCATGAGCAGCTCGTCGTCATTTTCCGCCGCCGCCTCGATCAGCTTCTCCCGGAAGGAGCTCACCTGCTCCGCGAGCTCTGCGGGCACGTCACCGCTCTTGACACCGCCGTCCTGGTAATAGTAGGCTTTTTGTTCGAGCACGTCCACCACGCCGCGGAAGGTATCGGCCGCACCGATGGGCACCTGTAAAGGAATAATGGCGGCGCCGCTGAAAGAAGCCTCCATCTGCTGGAGCACCCGGTAGAAGTTGGCGTTTTCCCGGTCCATCTTATTGATGAAGGCAAGGCGGGGCACCTGTCCCTGCTCGGCAAATTCCCACACTACTTCCGTCTGGACCTCGACGCCGGCAACCCCGCAGAGCACCACCAGCGCCGCATCGACGACCCGCAGCGCGCTCTTCACTTCCCCGATGAAATCCGCGTATCCTGGGGTATCGAGCACGTTTATTTTAGACCCGCGCCACTGGCAAGGCGCCAGGGCCACGGTGGTGGTCACCTTACGTTTGGTTTCCTCCGGCAGGTAGTCGGTGGTGGTCGTCCCCTCGTCCACCTTCCCCAGCCGCTTAATGGCGCCGGCGTTAAAGAGCATCGCCTCGGCCAGCGACGTCTTGCCCGCGCCGCCGTGGGCTATTAGAGCAATATTGCGCACCTTTTCACTTGGGTAAACCTGCATGTTACTCCTCCTAACCTCAGATTTGTGCCGCTTCCTTTATGTAATAATAACTCAGCCCCGCCCGGAAGAAAACCCTTTTCGGCTTCTTAATAATGGGCGAAAGGCGTGCATATAAACAGAGGGGGTGAACAAGTTGCCCGGGGAAACCTTTGCCTACGGGGCCACCGTCCTGCTGCTGACCAATCTGGCCAATCGTGCCCTGGCGTTTCTTTATCGCCTGCTCATGGTTCGCCTTTTGGGAGCGGAAGGCGTGGGACTTTACGAGATGGTCTTCCCGGTCTACAGTCTCGTCCTCGTAGTCACCACCGCCGGCCTGCCGCTGGCCCTGGCCAAACTTACCGCCGAAAGGACCGCCACCGGCGACTGGGCCCAGGCCCGCCGCTTCTTCTTCCTTGCGGCCACGGTGCTCTTTCTCAGTGGCCTCTTTTCCGCTTTTTTTCTCTGGCACCTGACGCCTGTCCTCGCCGGGCGAGTGCTGGCCGACCCCCGCGTCGACAAGGCCTTACGTCTCACCGTTCCTGCCCTGCTTGTCGTCCCCGCCTGCTCGGCCTTCCGCGGCCTTTTCCAAGGAGTAAAAAGGTTGAGCCGTCCGGCATTTAGCCAGTTGGCGGAGCAGGTGGTGCGCGTTACCGCGGGCCTTTACCTCGCCTGGCGCTTTCTCCCCCGCGGCCTGGACCATGCGGCCGCCGGTTTGGTGGCTGGCATGGTTGCCGGAGAAACCGCCGGCTTTCTCTACCTCCTCCATGCATACTGGCGGGAACGGCCCCTCGGGCCGGGGGGCGGCCGCCGTCCTTCCCTGGGCCTGGTTGCCAGTTGGCGGGAACTTTGGCGGCTCGGCTTCCCCGTAACCGTGGCGCGCATCGTCGCCGCCGTGGTCCTCACCCTGGAAGCGGTGCTCATCCCGCAACGGCTGCAGGCGGCCGGTTACTCGCTGCGGCAGGCTACCGACTTATACGGCCAGTTCGCCGGCATCGCCCTCACGTTGGTGCATCTGCCGACCGTCCTTACCATCTCGCTCGCGGCGGCCATGGTCCCCGCCGTAGCCGAAGCCACTGCCAGGAGCCAGTCCCG
>JACIYD010000158.1 GCA_014360105.1 Clostridia bacterium | reverse complement strand
AGTCGTGTTCGATTTCGACCAGCCTGTTCCAGAGGGCGTTGCGGCGCCGCAACTCCTCGAGCAAGGCTCCTTCGCCCTTGATGGGTGCAAGACACCCGTACTCAAAGGCGCGGCACGGTTTGCCTTTATGGCCGAACACCTGGCACAGCCCTCTCCCGTAACCTGATGCAAACCATAAACTTGAGCCTACCGAAACAGTGTACTAAATCGGCCGGGCGTTTACAACCCGCGGCGTGCCCCGTCAGGCCGCCCCCGCAGGCTCCCCTGCCGCCGAACCAGCCCAATCCCCCGGCGGCCGGCCGAGCGCTACGCGGGTTCCTTGCCGCCCCAGCGGCGCAGCTCCTCCAGCCTAGTCCGCTCTACGTAGCCTTTGCCCAGGAGGAAGACAAACGGCAGGCCGAAAAGGGCGATTGCGGCCGCCGCCAGGAAAGTGTCCGCTATCGCCCGGGCCATGGCCTCCCGTTGCACCAGGTAGGCGAGCACGGCGCTGCCCGCCGCGGCGTCCCCAACGCCCAAGTGCGACAGCAGGACGCGCATTTGCGCCGCCACCCAGGGCACAAGGGGCGCGTCCAGGGCCAACCGGCTCGCCAGCCAGGCGGCGTGGAAGGCCTCGGCCTTTTGCATGACGTGGGTGAGGTAGGCAATGCCGAGGGAGGCGGAAATGTTCCGCGCCAGGGTGTTGAGGGCGGTCGCCCGGCTCACCAGGGGCGGGGGCACGGTATTGAGGCCGGCGGCGGACAGGGGCATCATGCATAACCCGAGGCCGGCGGCCCGCAGCGAGAGGAGCAGGGCCAGCGAGCCAAAAGAGGTGTCGAGGGTGATGCCGTGTAAAAGGTAACTCGTGTAGGCCAGAAGGAGCGTGCCCGGCAGGGCCAGGGGCAGGGCGCCGATGCGGTCGAACAACCGCCCACCCACCGGCATGAGCGCGCCGGCAACAAGAGCCTGGGGCAGGAGCAGCAACCCGGCCCTGGTGGGGGTATACCCTTGCAAGGCCTGGGTGAAAATCACGAGGTAGAAAACGCCCGCGTACATGGCAATACTCGTGGTACAGGAGGTGACGAGGCTGGCCAGGAACACCGGGTTACGCAACAGCCGCACGTCCAGCACCGGCTCGGGGTGACCGGCCTCCCAGAGGCCGAAGATGGCTAGCCCGAAGAGGGCACCCACCAGAAGCATGACCACCGGGCACGAACCCCAGCCCCAGTCCTCGCCCTTGCTTAGGGCCAGGAGAAGGGCAAAGCAGCCCGCCACCGACAGGAGGAAGCCCGGCTTGTCGAACCCTGCCGGTGCCTTTTGAGGTGATTCCGGCAGGAGCAGCAGGGCCAGGAGCACCCCCACCACGCCGATCGGCAGGTTGATGAGGAAAATGGTGTGCCAGCTAAAACGGTCGATGAGGTAGCCACCCAGGGTGGGACCGATGGCCGGGGCGAGGCTGATGGTGATGCCCCAGATGCCCAGGGCCGTGCCTATCCTTTCCCGGGGCACGATCTGGTAGACCATGGCCATGCTCACCGGCATGATGGCGCCCCCGCCTATGGCCTGCAGCACCCTGGCGGCTATGAGCACGTTGGCGTTCCAGGCGACGGCGCACAGCGCCGACCCCACGGTGAATACGGCAAGCGCAGCGAGGTATGCTCTTTTTCCGCCCAGGCGGTCGGTGAGCTCGCCGGTGACCGGTACCACCGCCCCGGAGGTGAGAAGGTAGGCGGTGAGTACCCACTGGATCCTTTCCGAACCCACGCCGAAAACGGCCATCAATTTGGGTACGGCCACGTTGACGATGGTGCCGTCGAGCACGGCCATAAAGCCGCCGATGACCAGGACCAGCAGGGCGCCCAGGGGAAGGGCCGCCGCCGGGCTGTTGGTGGCTTTTGCCCGCACCAGAGCACCTCCTAGCGCACGCGGACGCGCACCACAACACTGGCGCCGTAGACCGGCTTGGCCGCCGCCAGGCCGTCCACTTCAATCCTGACGGGCACGCGCTGCGTCACCTTGGTAAAGGTGCCCGAAGTCATGGACGGCAAAAGCGAGAAGGTGGCCTGGGTGGCCAACCCCACCTCGGTCACCCGGCCGACAAAGCGTTGTCCGGGTAGGGCGTCCACGCTTACCTCCGCCCGCTGGCCGGGCCGCACCCGCTTGACCTTGGTCTCCTCTACATTGGCAGTAACGTAGAAGTCGGCCGGGTCCACCACCATGAAAAGGGGCTGCCCCGCACTCACCACCTCGCCCACCTGGCCGAGCTTTTTGATTACCACGCCCCCGACCGGCGAGCGCACCGTGGCCAGGTCAGGGCTGGCCGTGGGAGAAAGGGAAACATCGTCCAGCCGGGCCAGGATTTCCCCCGGGGCCACTACCTCGCCCTCTTCCCTTCTTATCTCCAACACCCTGCTGCTAATCTGCGGCGCCACCCGGTAAACCGGGCCGTCTACGCGGGCGTCTTCGGTGGAGACAAACCAGGTGTTGACATACCAGTAATAACCGCCCACGCCGGCCAGGACCAGCACCATGGCGGCGGTCACCGCAACGAGAATTCCCTTCCTGCCGGGCATCCTCAAACACCTCCGCCGTCTTTTTTGGGCTGCGGCAGCAGCACCTCGGCGTACATTCCCGGCTTCAGCCCGGGCGCCGCCGCCAGGCGCACCTTCACCGCGTAGGCCTTGCTGCCCGGGTCGGCCGCCGGCGCCAGGCTGACCACCTCGCCCTCGCGGGCTTCGCCGCCCACGGCCGGCACCCGCACCTTGACGCGCATTCCCTCGCGGAGCAGGCCGAGCTTCTCCGGCGGGGCGGCCGCCCGCACATAGAGGGTCGTGGTGTCGGCCACCGTGAGCACGGGCACGGCAGCGCCGGCCACTTCACCGGGATCCACGTTGCGGGCGGTGACCACGCCTTTGATGGGCGAGTTGATGAGGGTATCCTCGTAGGCAAGGCGCGCCAGCGCCAGGTTCGCCTGGGCGGTCTTCAAGCCGGCCCGGGCCTGCTCCAGCGCGTTTTCCGCCTGCCGGCGCTGCTCCTGGAGCTGGCGCACCTGGGCAGGGCCTACCACCTCGGCCTGCTCCCTGGCCTGTTTGTAGCGCAAGGTATACTCGGCCTGAAACACCGCCTCAGAAATCGCACTCGCCTCGTACAACTGCTTCCCCCGCTCGTAGTTGGCGGCCGCCACCTCGTAGTTGGCCTGCGCCACCGCCAGGTTGCCCTTCGCCGCCTCGAGGGCCGCGTCAAGGGCCTGCGCCGCCGCCTTGGCCGCGGCCAGGGCCGCTTCGGCCTGGGCCACGCCCGCCTCCGCCTGCTTCACCCTCTCGGCCAGCTCCCGGCCTTCCAGCACGAGGAGCACCTGCCCCTCTTCCACCACGCTGCCCACGTCCACGCGCACCTCGGCCACGCGACCGGGCACTTTGGCCACCAGGTCGCACACCTGGGCCGCCTCGAGCTTCCCGGCAAGCACGTAGCCGGTGCCCTCTTCGCTCCCAGGGCCAGGGGCTCCCCCGCCGGATTCCGGCGCGGGCGCCTGCCCGCAGGCCACAAGGGCCAAGAACCCCACGGCCAGGAAGAGCGCCAAACTGCGGCGCGCGAAACGGCCGGCAACAAAAACTCCCATCCCCCAAGAAGCGCCTCCCTTCGTTTATACCGGCTTACAATACAGCGCGTTTTCGCCTACCACTCGCTTGCTGCTGTTGAACGGCAGGCTACCCTTCCTTGGCCTTCACTCCCGAGCCACACCCGGTTGGCAAAGCTCCGCAGTCAGGTCTTTTTAGGTTAAAAACGCTCACGGCCTGCTCGCTCTTATAGGGGCCACCGGTTGCCGGCGGCAAAGGCGGCCAAGAGCCGCCTGCAAATGGCCGCCAGGCGCTGGCGTTCCTCCGCCGACAACTCCCCCAGGAAGGAAAGGGCCGCCTGGTGCCGCGCCTTGAGGCAGGCGCCAAGGACCTCTTTTCCCTTCTCGCTGAGCTGCAGCCACACCACCCGCCGGTCCCGGCCGTCCCGGCGGCGCCGCACCCAGCCCTGCCGCACCAGCCGCCCCATCAAGGCGGTAATGGCGCTCGGGGTGACTTCCATCGCCGCGGCCGCCTCCGCAACGGTCATCCTGCCGTGCGCGGCAAGACGGTGCATCAAGAAAAACTGGGCGTGGGTCACGCCCTGCGGCATGACCGCGGCCTGGGCGGCGTGCAGACGGCGACCCACGGCCAGCAAGAGTTCCGCCACTTCTTCCAGGCCTGGATCCCTTGCTTCCTGTTCGCCGCGGTCAGGACCACTGTTCATGTCACCAGCCCCGCTCCCCGGCCCCGCAGTTCGGCGGCGGGCAGGACCCCCGCGGCCCTGCGGCCGGCCAAGTCATGGTGGGCAAAGGGTAAAGTTAACATTGTGTATATTTTAGTGGGTTAACCATTCGGAAACAAATTTTTAGGCATAACTAACTCGGCTAAATCGGGTCTTGCTACTTTCTCCAAATGAGCCCTTCCCTTAGGACCTCTGGCTCCCGCCGCTGGTGGTCCCCGCCGTGGAGCCGGCCACGGCCCAGGGCTTCTGGAAGGCAAGCTTATAATAAGCGTGCTGCCGCAGGACGCTCGCGGCTGCGGCCTCCGCCTGCGCCAGCATTAATTCGGCCGCCTGTACCTCCAGCCGGGTGGCCATTCCGACCTCGTAGCGCAGCCTCGCCAGGCGTAAGGCCTCCTCGGCCTGCGCTACC
>JACIYD010000157.1 GCA_014360105.1 Clostridia bacterium | reverse complement strand
GTGCCAGGGTGGTCAAGGCCGGCGTGCCAGTGAGAGGGAGACCGCAACTATTGGCGACAAGACCGCCACGGCTCGCGGCAAGCGCTACTTGAGCCTTGAGGACCTGAACCGCCAGGTGGCGGCCGGGCTGCTCACTGTTATTGGCGAAGAGCGGGACAGCCAGGGAAACTTGAGGCGCGTTCAGGTGGAGACTATCAAGTACGTGGAAAGCGACACCGCCTGGATCAATCGGGTGCTGGGCCGGGAGGTCGGCGGCAAGCAAAACATCCTCGTCTTTAACGACGAGGCCCACCACGCTTACCGTATCCGCCGCCCCGAGCCGGAGGAGGGCGAAGAGGACCTTTTCGGTGAGGAAGAAGAAAGCGAGGCGTTCTTTAGGGAGGCTACCGTCTGGATAGACGGGCTGGACCGCATTCATAAACTCCGCGGCATCAACTTTTGCGTTGACTTTTCTGCGACGCCCTACTTCCTCGGCCGGGTCGGCCAGGAAAGTAATCGCATTTTTCCCTGGGTTGTAAGCGACTTCGGGCTCACCGACGCCATCGAGTCCGGACTGGTGAAAATACCTCAACTTGCGGTACGCGATACCACGGGCGCGGAGATCCCAGGTTACTTTAACATCTGGCGCTGGATACTGCCTAAGCTCACACCGGCAGAGCGCGGCGGGCGGAAGGCGAATCCTAAACCAGAGGCCATCCTGAAGTGGGCGAATACGCCCATCGTCATGCTGGTGGGATTGTGGGAGGAATTGCGGCGAGAATGGGAGGAGGCCCGTGACGACCCCCGGCCACCGGTGTTTATCATCGTGTGCAAGAATACCAAGCTAGCTAAGGTGGTCTACGAGTGGCTGGCGGAAGACAAGCCGCCGGCAGGTATTCCTCCGGCCAACATCGAGGGCTTCCGTAACAGCGACGACCACCTAAACACCATCCGGGTAGATTCTAAGGTGGTTCAGGAAACGGACACCGAGCAGGCCAAGAGCGACGAGGCAAGGTGGATGCGCTTTACCCTGGACACGGTGGGCAAGACCGAGTGGCCGCAGGATCTTCAGGGCCGGCCTATTTACCCCGAGGGCTTTGAGGAGTTGGCCAAGAAACTTAAGCGTCCCCTGCACCCCCCTGGCCGGGACGTGCGGTGCATCGTCAGCGTGGGTATGCTTACCGAGGGCTGGGACTGCAATACAGTAACCCACATCGTCGGGTTACGTCCTTTCATGTCCCAGCTCCTGTGCGAACAAGTGGTAGGCCGCGGCCTGCGCCGGTCAAATTACGAGGTCGGCGAGGATGGGAAGCTTACCGAGGAGGTTGCTAAGATGTTTGGCGTACCTTTCGAGGTCATCCCGTTTAAGGCCAGCCGAGGAACCACCCGACCCAACGAGAAGCGGCACCACATCCACGCTGTCCCAGCAAAGGCCCGATACGAGATTAAGTTTCCCCGGGTAGAGGGCTACCAGCAGGCCATCCGTACCCGCGTCACGGTGGACTGGCAGGCGGTAGCCGAGCTCACCCTGGACCCCACCAAAATCCCCCCTGAGGTCGAAATGAAGGCAGGTCTGGCCAACAACCAGGGAAGGCACAGCCTGATAGGGCCGGGGAAGATCGAGAGTGTGGACCTTAACCCTTACCGTTCTGGCCACCGGTTCCAGGAATTGGTCTTTGAACTGGCCCGGGACCTTACCAGGACTTATGTCTCCCAGCCGAGCTGTGAGGCTCCGGCGCATGTACTGTTCCCACAGTTGGTCCGGATCGCCGACCGTTACCTGCGGGAGAAAGTACACCCTGTCCCCCCGGCCAACATCCTCGACGTCTTTCTCTCGCCCTACTACGGCTGGGTCATCGAACGGCTGGTAGAGGCGATCAAGCCGGATGCCGCGCAAGGAGAGGCGCCTGAGATCCCCCGCTACGAAACCAGCCGTGGACCCGGCTCCACCGCCGAGGTGGACTTCTGGACAAGCCGTGATGTCCGCGAGGTCGTACACAGCCACGTAAACTACGTGGTGGCGGACACCAAACAGTGGGAGCAGTCGGCCGCCTACTTCCTTGACACCAGTGAGCTGGTTGATGCCTTCGTGAAAAACGCCGGGCTAGGTTTTGCCATTCCCTATCTGCACAACGGCCAGGTGCACGATTACATGCCGGACTTTATCATCCGCCTGAAGGGCAATGCCGGCCACCTCATCCTCGAGACCAAGGGCTACGACGAGCTAGCCGCAGTCAAAGCTCAGGCCGCCAGGCGGTGGGTGGCCGCGGTCAACGCCGACGGAACCTATGGCAGGTGGCATTATGCCATTGTCAGAAGACCTGCGGAGATTCCCGAGGTGCTCAAAAAGGCGGTTGTCGCTTTTGCGAGCAACCAGAACCCAATCTTTTTACTATCGCAATGGCTAGACGGGCGAGGGAGTATTTAGAGGAGGAGGGGTTCTGCACCTTGTGACGAGAGGGTGGCGGCCGTAGCCTTCCGAGCCATTGGCCGTTGACCGGTTGTTAGAGGAAATAAAGAGACTGAGCCCCTTGGTTTTAAGGCCCAGGTGATGACCGTGCCGCCCAACGTGAAGTACGCCGACCTGTTCGTTAAGCTCCAGCGCGAGGCGCGGGAAGGGGGAAGGGCCTCTGGGCCACAGGGCACCGCCCTCCGGAGCCGGCGCCGGCAAAGTACATAGGCGGCGGCAACTCGGGGAAGTTTTACCGACTGACAGCCAGTGGGCGGCAAAAATGGCAACCAAGCAGGTAATCCACGCCGACTCCGCCGACGGCCTCAACGGCGCACCGCTGGTCCTGCGCCAATAAAGGCTGTTCACTGGCGCGGCATCGTTTGGTTCAGCTCACTGGCAGAGCGAGGGCGGAGGTGACCTGACACGTGGAAGGAAAAAGGGCGGTCCGCTCTTCGGTCCGGGGAGCCGGGTGGTGGGTCCTGGCGGGGGCCGCCTACGGCCTTGCCAGTTTCCTTCCCCTGACCTACGAGTTGATCCGGGAAGAGATGTGGTCCGGCCTGCAGGCTTTCGGCGGGCCGGTCCTGGTCGCCGGCATCGCGGCCTTGCTGCCGGCGGTCTGGGCCCTCTTCCTGACGGCGCCCCTGGCTCAGACTGGGGGGCTTCTCTACCTGGCGGTCCCTCTGGCGGCGGTCCTGGGAGGGGCGGCGGGCTACCTGTTGAAGACCTTGGTTGGCATGGCGCGGGGCCGCCGCGTGTAGCCACCGCCGGGTGGAGACTTAAGAAATCGACCTCGGTCGGCTGTGGCCGTAGCAGGGCCGCCGGCCTTTGGCACCTTGCTGCTGCGCCGCTTCTCCTCCGCTTCTGCTCCGCTTTTGTACCGAAATTCACAAGCCCACCGCCGGGATAGGCATGCCCCTCTTCCCTCCGCCCCCTTCAGTTTGCTACCGAAGAGATCTCCCACCAGGCGATGACCGTGCCGCTCCGCGGTAGCCGGAGCTTTTCCCTTGCCTCCAGCTCCCGGGCCCACTTGCCTAGGGCGCAGGCGTGGTGGATGATAAGGGGAACGCTGTGCGGCGGCAGGATGTCGTAGGGAAGGCCATATACCACGAAGGTGCGCTGCATCGCGGCCAGCGTTTGCGGCGTGTCCCACGGAGTGGGGTGGATGAAGCCGTGAATCGCCCCTTCGTGGTTGGCATAGGCCCAGTTGTCAGGGAATTCCTCCTTGAGCCGGCGCATCAGCCGGACGGCGGCCAGGTTTACTTCCAGCGTGGTGCCCTTGTTCAGGTTGTGCAGAATCCTATCCTCGAAGGATTCAAAGCCGGCGGAAGCAAGGCGCAGGGCCACACCCATCTGCCGGGCAAGCGCCAGGGCTTCCCGCGCCTTTTCCGCGTGGCGGCAGAACCAGTCGGCGCGTAGCACGAGATCGATGGCGCAGATTCTGAGGCCTTCGCGTCTAATTTCTTCCAACAGGTGCGGCAGGCGGGGCAGGGGGTTTTCGTTGATCAGTTCAAAGGGGATCTTGCGCCCGTCCTCCTCGGGCAGGCCCCGGATCTGTTCCATGACCACCTCAAGGGGAAACACGCCGCCGTAACCTTTGTCCGTCGCCACGTCGCAGAAGCTGCACCCCCGAGTGGTTAGCGTGACGCTGTGGGGCTTGGCAAGGGCCGTGGGATAGTCGACCTCAACCTGTCGCGACCGCGCCGCATAGGGGCAGCCGAGCTGCTGGATAACCTGGGCCGTCTGTATCTTTAAGGGTTTGAGCGTACCCTCTTCTACCCGGTAAAGGTTGTCCCACCGTACGCGGCGGAAAAAAGCGGCATTCCAGGGGTGCACAGGGTTCCGGTGGGCACCGGCGACGATCCCCGGCCGGTTAAGGTGATCGCCGCTCTCCAGTTCTTGGAGCACCGGGATGATCTGTTCCGCGGGCCCGTGCAAGGCAAAGTTGAAGTGGGTGTGGTAGCCCTGGAAGCGGTGACCTTCTTTCTCCCTTCCTTCTTCGCCGAGGTAATCCACAGCCGCCTGCGGCCCGCCGAGGATGGTCACGGCTCCCTCTTGCTTCAATGTAGCCGCCAGGCCAAAAAGCTCCGGCCGGCCGCTCAGCGTGGAAAAGCCGACTACGGGCCTTTCGCGGCCCAGGTAGGCGTAAATGGCTCTTCTTACGCTTTCCTCGGGTTCTTCTCCGGTGAGCGCCACCACGATGCACTCATAGGGCGTGTGCTGTTCGATGATGGTTGCCGCCAACTGCGGCCCCAGCACGGCGT
>JACIYD010000156.1 GCA_014360105.1 Clostridia bacterium | reverse complement strand
GTGAATACAGTAGGGACGTTTGATCACCTGGATCGTCTCGCTCTGGAGCATTTTCCTGGGAGGGTCGTCCGCAAGGACCTCGCCACCAGCCTAAAGGGTCAGCAGAACGTGCCCGCGTATGTGCTGGAGTATCTTCTGGGCAAGTACTGCTCCTCATCCGATGAAGCGGTCGTCGCAGCGGGACTCCAGGAGGTCCGGACCATTCTAACGGAGCACTACGTCCGCCCTGATCAATCCGAATGGTTCAAATCTCAAGTCAAAGAGCGCGGGCAGCACCGCGTGATCGACAAGGTCAAGGTGCGCCTCGTGGAGACCGAGGACAAGTACTGGGCGAGCCTGGTCAACCTCCAGATCGACCGCGTCCATGTGAGGGAGGACCTGGTCCAGCGTTACGAGCGCCTGTTGAGCGGCGGGATCTGGGCGGTGGTGGATCTGGCTTACGATCCCCAGTTGGTCCATAGGGGCGAGCTGCGCCCCTTCACCATTGTGGAGCTCCGGCCCATCCAGATGGCCACGGGCAACCTCCTTGACGAGGTAAGGGAAAAGCGCCGCCTGTTCTCGCGGGAGGACTGGCTCGATTTCCTGGTCCGCAGCGCCGGAGTCGAGCCCACCCAGATGCCGTACCGGCTAAAACTCCTCTACCTTGCGCGCCTCATTCCTCTGGTAGAGAACAACTACAACCTAGTGGAATTCGGCCCGCGCGGGACGGGCAAAAGCTTCGTCTACCGGGAAATCTCGCCCTACGCCATACTAGTCTCCGGAGGGGACGTCACCGTCCCGTCCCTGTTTATTTCTTACACCGGAAAAGGCCGAATCGGGCTGGTCGGGCTCTGGGACGTGGTCGCTTTCGACGAAGTGGCGGGGCTCACCCGCCTGGCCAACCCCCAGGCAATCAACTTGCTGAAGGACTACATGGAAGCCGGGAGCTTCAGCCGCGGCCGGGAGGAGATCACCGCCCTGGCCTCGCTGGTCTTCGTCGGCAACATCAACGTGGACGTGGACCTGGCCCTCCGCACCAGCCATCTTTTTACTCCTTTCCCGTCCGAAATGCAGGATCTGGCGTTTCTGGACCGATTCCACGCCTATCTCCCGGGATGGGAGTTCCCCAAAATGGCCAGCCAATTGCTTACGAACCATTACGGTCTGGTCATGGACTACCTGGCGGAAGTATTCCGCGAGCTGCGCAAGCTCAGCTTCGGCGACCTCATCGAGCGCCATTTCCGGCTGGGAGAGGCGCTTAACAAGCGCGACGAGAAGGCCGTGCGCAAGACCGTCTCGGGCTTCGTAAAGCTTCTGCACCCGGATGGCGAGGTGGGTCGGGAAGAGCTGGAGGAGTACCTGCGGCTGGCCCTGGAGTTCCGCCGGAGGGTTAAGGAGCAGCTACGCCGTATGGGCGGCGTAGAGTACTGGAACACTTCTCTTTCGTATCAGGACAAGGTCACCGGTGCCGAGAACTTCGTGTCGCTGCCGGAGCAGGGAGAAAAGGCGGTCATCTCGCCGGACCCCTTGCCTCCGGGGGTAGTCTTTACCGTGGGGCTGGACGCGGAAAGCCAGCGCTACGCCCTTTTCCGCGTGGAAGTGGCCCTCATGAAAGGCAGCGGCTACACGGTGACGGGGGCAGTAGGCAAGGCCATGCGCGAGGCCGTCCGCACCGCCTACGATTATCTCCGCAGCAACATCCACAAGTTCACCATCGACCGCTCCCTGGAGGACCTACAGGCCCATTTCCAGGTGGTGAACCTCATGCAGGCCAAAGAGGGCAGCGAGACGGCCGCTGCTTTCTTCGTCGCGTTTTTCTCCGCCCTGGTAAACAAGTCCATCCGGCCCGCCACCGCTGTGCTGGGCGAGATCACCGTGCAGGGCGGCGTGCTGTCTGTGCGCGAGCTGGCGGAGTGCGTGCAACTAGCGAAGGAAAACGGCGCGCGGCGCGTCCTCGTGCCAACGGCCAACGCCAAGGACATCCCCCACATCCCGCCGGAGATTCTGGCCGGCCTCGACCTGGCCTTCTACTCAGACCCGAAGGATTGCTTGCTCAAGGCTTTACAGGACTAAGGCGAGGTGCTGAAAGATGGGTGAAGCCCCCAGATACCTATCGCACCTTCACCGGGGCGGCACAGGACTGGCGGAGATGCGGCGCCTCCTGGAGGCCTTTGCTGACCACGGTGACTACCATCGGCTCAGAGAACAGGCTCTTCGGGAAAACCTGCTGGGAAAGACGTCTGAACACATGGTCGATGCCATGCTGCAGGCATTCCGGCGGCGTTTCCTTCGCGCAGAAGATCTTCCGCCCGCTCCGGTTGTGGCGCTGGCGATGCGCGCGCATATGCCCGAAGCGGCCAAGGCCCAAATCCTTCTTCCCTACTATATTCGCGCCGACTCACTGGTTGAAGAGTGTTATCGTTCGTTGGTGCTTGCACGCCTTAAGGTGCCGGCGCCCGTGCTTACGCGCGACGAGGTGGTGGAGCACCTCCTTAAGCTAGGCGAAGGGCACCCGGAACTTTTGAAGTGGTCGGCCTACCTCCGGCTCCGGTGGGCGCGCGGTTTCCTGGCCCTGCTGCGGCAGTTCGGCCTCATGGAGCGCCACCCGCGCACCAGTCTGCGCCGCCTTTACCTTCTCCTGGAGTGCTTCGCTTTCTTCTGGCTCTGGCTCTGCCAGAAGGACGGCTCCTTCTGGGATGCGGAACGGGACAAAATCTGGCCGCTGCTCCAGGCGGACGGGCGGCAGAAAGAGGAACTTTTGCTCCAGGGGCAGCTTCGCGGCTGGTGGCACTACCAGCGCGCCGGCGACATCGTGAGCTTCACACCGCGCTACGCCAGCGTAGAGGAGTGGTTAGAAGGTGGGCTGGCATGAAGTCATGGGGGAGTTAGAGGAAAAGCTCGTGGGCACCCTTCGGGGCACATACCGGCCTTTGGATAACGTGCCTTTCTTCCGGGTACAGTACCCGCCGGTCGAGGAACGCGAGGCCCTGCGCCAGTTCCGTATGCTGACGGAGCGGCTAAGGCACCAGCATCTTGGCGCAGAAAGTGTTTCGCTCCTGGAGTGCCTGAGGGAAGCACTGGCGGCGCTCCTCAACTGCCCAGCCGAGGCTCTGGAAAGCCGGCTGGTGGAGCTGGAGCGAGAACAGGAGCGTCCGGAGCTGCAGAGCCGGCTTTCGAAGCACCTGCCGGCAGAAATGACCAAGGCTTTGACGGCCAGACTGAAAGGCATGCCGCGAGACAGCGTGGCCGTACTGCTGCGCATGGGCAGCCTCTACCCCTTCCTTAGACCCTCGTCCATCCTGAGCAGCTTGGAGGGCCGAATAGAGTGCGCAGTAGTGCTTCCGTACCCGGGGACCACGCTTGGCGCCCTGCTCGACGCGCCCCCGGCAGACCCGCGCGGAGGGTACTACCGGGGCGAAGTCATACCCTGGCGGTAAAGGAGTGGGCTAAGGTGCGCATCGGCGACCTGCTTGCGCTCGATCCCTTCCGTCCCCTGGAAACGGTGGTCAAAATCACCGACCACGATCCCCGCAAGGTCTGGTCGGAAATGAACGAGTACGTTGCCACCGAAACCCTTAAACGCTACTTCCGGGAAGTGCTGGACACCTTTTTAGAAACACGCCGCGGGGCCACGGAGCGAGTCTGCATATGGGTTTCCGGGTTCTTCGGCTCCGGCAAAAGCCACTTCGTCAAGGTTCTGGGGTACCTTCTCGAGAACCGCGACCTCGAGGATCAGGACGGCCACCGGCATCCCTCTACCGAGTTCCTGTGCCGTAAGCTGGGGCTAGAGAGTTTTCTCCCGCTTCTGAGCCGTGAACTGCGCATAAAGGTCGTCTACATAAACCTACTGGATCACGATCCCCAGAGTCCGCGCCGCCCCACCTTCAGCCGGCTAATCTACCAGAAGCTGCTGGAGGATTCCGGCCTCAGTTCGGAGTTTTGGACCGCAGCCTGGGAGAAGGAACTGCGGGCCCTGGGCAAGTGGGAGGAGTTTCGGACTTGGGTCCGGCAGACTTACGGTCGGGCTTGGGAGGACGAGCGCCGGCTGCACGCCGAAGCGGTGCTAAAGCGCGCTCTCCCCCTCCTGTTCCCAGACCGTTACGCCACGGAGGACGAGGCCGCTCGGGCGCTCCAAGAGAGCAAGCGCGCTACTAGCGAGATATCTCCCTCGGAGGTGGTCGCAGAGCTCCGTCGCGTAGCGGAGGGGATCGATCCCCAGGCGGGCCGTCTGGTACTCCTTCTGGACGAAGCGGGCCTTTACATCGGCGAGAGCATGAATAGGCTTACCGACCTGAACGCTCTGGCGGAACAAGTTGTCCAGCAGGCCGGCGGCAAAGTGATCTTGATTGCCACCGCCCAGGAGGCGCTCACCGACTTGGTACCCCGCCTCACCAGGGAGCGGCATATCCTGGAATGGCTCCGGGACCGCTTCCGTCTGCGCCTGGGTTTGGAGCCGACCGAGGTCCAGGCGGTGGTCGCGGCAAGGCTCCTAGCGAAGAAGGCCGCGGGAGACGAACAACTCAGGGCACTCTACCGCACGCATCAAGGGGCGCTGCTTTCTGCTTTGAACCTTGATGGCTCGCTGGCCGAGGGCAGTTTCGTAGTACAGTACCCGTGCCCGCCTTACGCCATCAGGCTGATGCAAGACATCATGGGGGGTCTGCGCGGTTCCGTCGAGGAGGCGCACCGACTCAGCGGCTCGGAACGCTCCATGTTGAAACTGGTGCACGCCATCCTCACTGGAGAG
>JACIYD010000155.1 GCA_014360105.1 Clostridia bacterium | reverse complement strand
CCTTTCACCAGGAACTGCTGCCCACCTCGCTCGTCCTGAGCATCGCCTCCCAGCGGGAAGGCGTGCCCTTTCCTGCCTTCTTTGAGGCACTGATGCTGGAGTTGTCCTTTGAAATCCTGCGGGAGGCCGGCCTGCGCCTCCCCCGGCTGATCGGTCCGGCGGTGAGCATCGTCGGCGTGTTGATCATCGGCCAGGCCGCCGTGCAGGCCGGACTGGTTTCCCCCTTCATGGTGATCGTCGTTGCCTTTACGGCCGTCGCCTCCTTTACCGTACCGGTCTACAGCGTGGGCATTACCGCCCGCCTGGCCAGGTTCGGCATGATCTTGCTTGCCGGCTCCCTGGGGATCTTCGGGATCATTACGGGATTATCGCTTTTATTCATCCATCTCACCGGCCTGCGCTCCTTCGGTGTGCCCTACCTCGCCCCTCTGGGCCCGGTTATCCCAAGCGACCTCAAGGACACCCTGATCCGTGCACCCCGGTGGGCCCTGATTTCCAGGCCGCGCCTTTTTGCAGAAAACACAAGGCGCCAGCGCCGGAGAGGGCCGGACCGCCTCTCTTTCCCCGCGAGGAGAACCGGGCACGGGCCGAGAGACGGGAGGGCGTAGCGTGGCGGCGCAAAAGATCACCGGGCGGCAGCTCATGGCCGTTCTCGCCTTGGCCCGCCTGCAGGCGGCCTTTGTCATTCTTCCCGTTTTGACCAGCACCCGGGCCGGGCGCGACGCCTGGCTGGCCGCGGTCATCAGCACGCCGGTGGGGTTGGCGTTCGCGCTCTTTGTGATCAGAGTGGCGGGACGGTACCCGGAAGGAACCGTGGTGCAGTTCGCCCGCGCCTGCCTGGGCCGGTGGCTGGGGGCCGCCTGGGGACTGGCCTACGCCGGGTTCTTTTTCGGGCTTGCGGCAGTTACGGCGCGCGTGGTGGCGGAGTCCTACGTCCTGGGCGTTATGCCCGAAACACCGCTTATCGTCTTTATCGTCGTCGTGGTCTGGCTGGGAAGCCTTGCCGCCCGCGGGGGAGTGGAGGTGATCGGCCGCATGTCCGAAAGCAGCCTCTTCCTGGTTCTTCCCTTGCTGTTGGCGGCCATTTTCCTGCCGATCGCCCGCGCGCGCTGGGAAAACCTCCTGCCCGTTCTCGAGCACGGGCCGGCACCGGTACTGGCGGCAAGCCTGACCTCTTTTGCCCTTTACGCGGAAGTCGCCGCCGCCGGCATGCTTCTTACCCACCTGGCCACCCCGCAGGAGGCCGCCAGGTACACCACCCGGGCCATACTTCTCAGCGGCTCGCTCTTTGTCCTGGTAACCGTGACGGTGACCGCCATCCTGGGCCCCAATGCCGACGACCTGGTACTGCCCGTCTTCAGCCAGGCCAGGCTCATCAGCATGGGCCGGTTCCTGGAACGACTCGAAACCCTGCCCCTTGCCGCCTGGACGCTCATGGTGTGGCTCAAGGTCGGTTTTTATCTCTGGGTGACGGCCACAGGCCTGGCGCAAACGTTCGGGCTGGCCGACTACCGGCCCCTGGTGTATCCCCTCGGCTTCCTCGCGGCTTGCCTGGCGGTGGTGGGCTTCGAGAACATCTTTGAGGTGCAGGAGTTCTACCGGCCGGAAGCATGGGGTAAATACGGTACGATTTTGGCCGTGGGCCTGATCCTCCTCCTGGCCGGGGCAGGGCGCGCGCGGGGCAAAAGAACGCGTCAGGCTTAGCATCAGGAGAGGGGGGCAGAAGTGGGCCGGCAGGGGAAAAGGGTACTTCTTGCCGTCGTCCTTGCCTTTCTGGCGTTAGCTCCCTCGGCTTGCTGGAGCCGCCGCGAAATAGAAACCCTTGGGTTCGTGCTGGCGCTGGGAGTGGACAGGGCGGCACGGCAAGAGCTGGTGCAGTTGACGGTGCAGGTGGCCAAGCCGGTGGCCATTCCCTCCGGTACCCAGGCCGGAGGGGGCGGGGCCACGATGGAGAAGCCGTTTTGGACGGTAGGTGGCACCGGCCGCACCGCCTTCGAGGCCCTGCGCAACCTGCACCGGCTGTCGCCACGACGGCTTTACCTGGCCCATAACCGCCACCTCATTTTCGGCGAGGAGGCGGCCAGACAAGGAGTAGGGAGGTATCTGGACTTCTTCCTGCGCCACCCCCAATCCCGGCGTTTGGTCCGGGTAATGGTGGTAGAGAAGTCTCGGGCGGCCGATCTTCTCCAGGCAGAGTTCGAACTGGAGCCGCTGCCGGCCGAAGGGCTCTTTTTTCTGGAAGAAGGCGTGAGGACCCAGCTATCGACCGGTTTGGTGGTGGAATTGGGCGATTTTCTCCAGATGCTTGAGGATGAAGGCATTGAACCGGTAGCGGAACGGGTGGAGCTCGTCAGGAAACTGCCCGGAGAAATCACGGGCAAGCTGGAAAGGAGGGAGGTGCTGTCCAGCCCGAAACTCTCCGGCGCGGCCGCTTTCAAAGGCGATCGCCTGGTCGGGTGGCTCGACGAGAGGGAAACGCGCGGCCTGCTCTGGGTGAAGGGGGAGGTGCGCGGGGGAACGGTGGTCGTCCCGCAGCCCGAGGTACAGGGCAAGTTCGCGACCCTGGAAATATTGCGGGCAAAAAGTAAGGTGCGCCCCGTGAAGAAGGACGGCAAGGTAGCCATAGCGGTAAAAGTGGAAACGGAAGCAGAGCTGCGGGAAGCCCAGGCTTTCCTCGACCCGGTGAACAACCGGGAGCTGCTCGCCAGTATAGAACGGCGCCTGGCCACGGCGATCAGGAGCGAAATCCTCGCGGCGGTTAGACGGGCACAAGCCGACCTTCGCTCCGACATTTTCGGCTTCGGCGCCACGGTACACCGCAGCCTGCCGCACGACTGGCGCCGGCTGAGAGACAACTGGGACGGCCTTTTTCCTTCGTTGCCGGTTGAGGTGGAAGTCAAGGCCAGGCTGCGGCGCTCCGGACTGGCGGGAAGAAGTATTCAGATCAAGTAGAAGGGAGCCGGCGAAGCCGTCGCCCTACGACCCCGGCGTACTGCGGGAGTTCGGGGCTGACACCCAGGGGAAAAAAATAGCCCTCCTCGTGCTGGAGGGCCTGAGCAGCCAAAGCATCCAGAGCCGCCTGCAAATGCCTGCCAATACCCTCAAGACCCACCTCAGGCACCTTTACGCCAAGACGGGCACGGCCAACCGTAAGGAATTGATCCTCCTCGTCATCCTTCCAGCCCCCTGTAACCGTGCCTTGGAAGTAAGAGGTTTTCCGACCCGCGGCGCCCTCTTTGCGCCTGTGGGCCCGCACCTAGCGTGCCGTTTCCGTGCCCGTGCCAGCCTCCTCCGCATCCACCAGGCCGTACCCGTATAGGTCATCTTTCGCCGGGTCGCCCAGATCATCGGCCGTGAGCCTGAGCCTTTCGCGCACCTCGTCGTTAATCCTCCCGTTATCGTTGGCGTCATTGATGCCGGAGGCAATGGCCAGCGCCGCGGTGCCCGCCACATGGGGCGAAGCCATCGAGGTTCCGGAAAGGACCCTATAGGTACCGCTCCTGAAGGTCGAATAGATGTCCACGCCGGGCGCCGCCAGCTCCACCTCGGGGCCGCGGCTGCTCCAGCTCGCGATGCTATCGGTGCCGTCTACGGCGCTTACCGCGATGACTTCCTCGTACTTGGCCGGATAGAGCACGGTGTCGTCCTGCGGCCCGCCGTTGCCGGCGGCCGCAACCAGCACCAGGCCGCTGTTATAGGCGGCAACGAGTGCCTCATGGAGAGACGGCACATCCGTGGCGGTGCCAAAGCTCATGTTCACTATCTGGATTCCGTTCCGGATGCACCAATCAAGCCCTTCAATGATGTCCGAGATGTACCCGGAGCCCCGTCTGTCGAGCACCTTGACCGCGTACAGCCAGGCCTTGGGGGCAGTGCCAACGACACCTACAGTATTATCCGCGGCCGCGATGATACCGGCGACGTGGGTGCCATGACCATTGTCGTCGTCGGGGCTCTTCCGGGGATGGATGGTGTTGATGCCGCCCTTGATGTTGGCCTGGAGGTCCGGATGGTCCAGGTCTATGCCCGTGTCTAGAACCGCGACTTTAACTCCCTCCCCGGCATTGGCACCCGGATCCAATACAAGGTCGCGGTCTTGGTCCCACACCAAATCGGCGTCGATACGGTCCACTCCCCAGGGCAAGGTCTCGACTGGAGGCGGCGCGGGAGGCCGTTTGACCTGGGTGTAGACCACGGCGTCCGGGTCAACCCGCAGTACCCCTGGATGCTGCCGCAGGGCTTTCTCACCGGCGGGATCGGCTATCACCGCCGCGGCGTTAATCAAGGGCAGGTGCTTGATTTTCACCACGCCTGTGTGTTCCAAAATCTGATCCTGCGCGGCCTCGCCCTTCCACTCCCGGAAAACGACAATGAGGCGCGACGTCTCGTCCGGACTGCCGTCCCCACCTTGCGCAAAGACCGGGCCTGCCAGAGCGAGGAGCAGGACCAGAACAAGTACGCCGACCGCTGGCCAAACAACCCGTTTTCTTTTCACCTTCTTCCTCCCTTCGTCCCCATTTTCTGTCGGGCAATAGATTTTGAAAGCCTATTCTCTCACCATCCTCGAAATTCCTTCTTTTGGCCCCAAATTTTTGCAAACCTTGCCCCGCTACAGGCATTCGGGAACTCTGCGGGATTGCCACCTGGGGTTTGAATAACCTCCGGGAGGACCTGAGGCAGAAATGTCGTAGATAAGGGAGCAAGAAGCAAACTAGGGATGACCCAAGC
>JACIYD010000154.1 GCA_014360105.1 Clostridia bacterium | reverse complement strand
GCCAGACACGTCTTGACCTGGCCCTGCAAGAACTGGTGGAGCAACACCGTTCCCTCCTGGTAAGGAAGACGGTTCTGGTGGTAGTGAGCGATACCAAGACGCAGGACGCCGAACGGGCGGCACGGCTGCTGGGGGAGGTGCGGGGGAGGCTTAAGGAGGTTATTTGGTTCAATCCGCTGCCGCCCGAAGAATGGCAACGCCACCCCGCGGTGGCCGCCTTCCGGCCTTTGAGCCGGATGCTGCCCTGCCGTACCCTGGGCGACCTGGAACGGGTTCTGCGGCACGACCTTTGGCGAATTGTGGCATAGTTGTTTACGTCTCATTTGATAATGGTTGACTTCATGGGGTCTATGAAGACAGTAGCGACCCGAGGGAATAAGTAATTATTGACACTTATGACAATTATGTTAAACTTAGGGTGGACGGGGTGGGGCTCATGAGTGAACTAGCACTACTGCGACGGGACCTGCAGAACCTGGCCGATACTCTGGCTCCCCTCCTTGGCGTGGAGATCGGGTTCATCGACGGGGGCTACGAGAACATTGCGGCCACGGGGCCCTTTCGCGCCGAATTGGGAACGCACTATCCCCGTCCCAGCCTTACGGCACTTATTATGGAAAGCCAGCGCGACCTTTTCATGGAGCGGCCCCGCGCCACGCAGGCCTGCAGCCAGTGTCCCCGCAGGAACAACTGCAGGATTATGGCTACCCTCTGCGTCCCTATTAAGTGCCGTGCCAGTATCGTGGGGCTCTGGGCCTTTATTGCCTATAACGAAGCACAGCGGGAGGCGCTTTACCAGCGCCGGGCAATGCTCTGGCAGATGAGCCAGCAGGTAATCAGGATGCTGGAGTGCTACCTGCGGCAACACCAGGCGGAGCGGGAAAGGGCGCGGCTACTCCACTACCTCCAACGGGTGCTTGACGGCATCCCGCGGGGAATGATGATCGTCGACCGTCCCGCGTCCTTAATACTTGCCAATAAACTGGCCAAGGAACAGGTGGGCCGGGCTCTGGGGAGCCTCGGTCACCGCCTTTTCTCCCGGTCCCTGCTGCCGCAAACCGGCGATTCGGTCACATCCTACTCCTTTCGCGAGGTGATCGGCCGGCGGTTTGTCGCGGGGACGGTTCAGCCCCTGATCGAGGGAGGCGAGCCCCAGGGAGCGATCATCACCTTTGAGGCGTTTGGCGGTGAAGAGGCTGGCGCCGAGGACGCATTGGCGGAAATCGTGGGTCGGAGCGAGGCAATCCTCAAGCTCAAGGAGACGATTCGTACCCTCGCGCCCACGGAGGCCACCGTTCTCCTCACAGGGGAGAGCGGCACGGGGAAAGAGCTCCTGGCCCGGGCCATTCACCGTCTCAGCCGGAGGAAAGCGGGCCCCTTTGTGGCCGTCAACTGTGCCGCCATCCCCGCCGACCTGCTGGAGGCGGAGCTTTTCGGCTACGAAAAGGGTGCCTTTACCGGAGCAAGGCCGGAGGGCAAAGCGGGGATCTTTGAGCTGGCCCAGGGGGGCACCATTTTGCTCGACGAGGTCGGTGATCTTCCTTTATCCCTCCAGGCAAAGCTGTTGCGGGTAATCGAGGATCGGCAGATCCAGCGCGTCGGTGGCCTGCGGTCCATACCTTTGGATGTGCGTTTCCTGGCCGCCACCAACCGGGATCTGGCCGAGCTGGTTGCTCAAGGGCGTTTCCGCGAAGATCTTTACTGGCGGCTCAACGTGGTGCTGCTCTCTATCCCGCCGCTGCGGGAGCGCCCGGAGGATATTATGCCACTGGCCCGTTTCTTCTTGAGAAAATATGCCCACGCCCTCGGCAAGCACCTTGGGGGTTTTGCCCCGGACTGCGAAGATGTCTTATCCCGATATCCCTGGCCGGGCAACGTGCGAGAACTGCAAAACGTAGTGCACTGTGCGGCCATTATGGAGCGTTCTTCGTTCGTTACGGTGCGAAGTGTGCCCGAGCGGTTGACGCAAGGTGAGGGCACGGCCCTGGCTCCAAGGTTGCATTTGGAGGAACTGGAGAAGGAAGCTATCGCCAGGGCTCTGGCCAAATTTGGGTGGAACAAGAAGGGGAAAGAGGCGGCGGCACGGGAACTCGGAATCGGCATCGCGAGTCTCTACCGAAAGATCAAGAAGTACGGCCTGGAAGGTGGTCGGCATCGATAAGATAAAAAGGTGGGCCACCGCCATCCGTTGGCCGGTCAAAGGCGCCGCGCCGTCCGGTTGACCGGTATCATTTTGGTACCAGTAGTATCAATTTATAACCAAAGGAACAGACTTAAGAGCCAGGTTTTCCTTAACGGGAAGCCTGGCATTATTTTTGCAATAATCCCTTCTTGAGTTAAGATTACGGAAAGGATGTGAACTGAATGGCCAGTAGACGCATTGCCATCCTGGGTGCGGGCAACGGCGGTGTGGCCATGGCTGCCGATCTTACCCTGGCCGGACACCGCGTTTCCCTTTATCAACTACCCCAATTTGAAGAGCAGTTCCGTCCCATCCTTTCCACCCGCCGCATTACGCTGCAGGGCGTAGAGCGGTCGGGCACGGTAGAGATTTATCGCGCTACCACGGAGGTCGCCGCGGCTCTAGAAGAAGATGTTGAGGTAGTTTTCGTGGTCACACCGGCTTTTGGTCACGAAACGATGGCCCGCCTCGCGGCGCCCTATCTGCGACCAGGGCAACTGGTCGCCCTCCTTCCCGGCGGTTTCGGCTCTTACGTCTTTTTCCGGGTGCTCAAAGAGTACGGGCTGGCGGAGAAGATCACCCTGGCCGAAAGCGCCACCCTCCCTTACGGGGCAAGGATACGCAACGGAGGACAGGTAATCATTCACATCCGCAGCGCAGAACTGCCCGTAGGGGTCCTTCCGGCCATCCGCACGGGCGAGGCACTGGCGCTTTTGCGTGAGTTTTACCCAGAAGCCGTGCCAGGCCAAGACGCGCTTGACACTGCCCTGAACAACACCAATCCCTGCGTCCATCCCCCCTCCACCCTGCTGAATACGGGCCGCATCGAATACGCCGACGACTTCTACCTTTATGTCGAGGGTATGACACCTTCGGTGTGGCGCGTGATGCGGGCGGTAGACGGGGAAAGGGTGCGCGTGCGCCAGGCCCTGGGTTACGGCCCGCCCCACTATGAAATCCCGCAGGACCGTGACGCCCTCCTGCCGTACTATGGCCCGGAGGCCTTGGCCGCCGGCCAGAAAATGCGCGGGCCACTAAGCCTCACCGATCGCTACATCACGGAGGACGTGCCGTATGGCCTCGTCTTCTACGAATCGGTGGGACAGAAGGCCGGGGTGGCCACACCCGCCTGCTCTGCCCTCATTGACCTCGCGGGGATCATTAACGGCGCGGACTATCGAAAGGAGGGAAGAAGCCTCGCCAACCTGGGCCTGGGAGAGATGGACCTTAAAGAGCTGCAGGCGTTGTTGCGTACCGGTCTGTAAGCATACGGTTTGCGGCCGCGGCGGAGGCGTACCGCGGCGGCCGCGCACGGCACCGCCAGATACCATGCTTCTCTAGGGCACGAAAGCTTGTGCGTGGGCACACGTAAATACCGGTCCCTCTCAAGAGGGGTAGGCGTTGGCGCTTCACCCGCTTTTCGTCCGCTGGCATGTTGCATAAAGAGCAGGGCAAGGGATTGCTTTGAGAAAGGAGGGTTAAACCGATGGAGCTGACCGTAGTCGTCATTTACCTGGTGGGCATGATCGCCATCGGCCTCTACTACGCGGGCAAGATTAAAACGACGGAGGACTTCAGTCTGGCCGGCCGCAGCGTCCCTTGGTTTCTTGCCATGGCCACGCTGCTTGCCACCTCGGCGGGCGGCGGCGCGAGCGTTGGCTCGGTAGGGCGGGCCTACGCCATCGGAGCAGCCTGGCCTTTTATCGTCTCGGGGTGGTATGTCTGCCATATCCTGGTGGGTATTTTCCTGGCACCGAGGTTGGCCCGGTATAACTTCTATACGGTGGCCGACTTCATGGAATACCGCTACGGGGAGTTTGCGCGGGTACTCACCGCCATTCTCTGTTTGGCCTACGTGGTCGGCGTCAATGCCGCTCAGTTGGTAGCCATGGGGACGATTACCGCAAGCATCCTTGGCATTCCGCTGTGGGTAGCCCTGCTGGTGGCCACAGCCGTCATCGTTTTCTATTCGTGTGCCGGCGGCCTTAAGGCCGTCATCCAAACCGATCTCATCCAGGCGATGATCTTAATCGGCGGCTTTGCCCTGGCGCTGTTCCTGGGCTTAAGGGCGGCGGGGGGCTATGCCGCTCTGGCGGCCTCGCCTTCGGGGAACTTGCTCAGCCCCACCGCGGTCTTGGCCGCCCCCCAGATCGTCGCCCTGTTTTTCGCCTTCCTCCTAGGTGAGGCCCTTTCGCCCATGTACGTGCAGCGGTATTATGCCGGCCGCACCCCGGATGATGCCCGGCGCGGCTCGATTCTCGCCGGCGTCGTCCTGCTTCTGGTGATGCCCATCGCGACTACTTCCCTGGGCATCATGGCTGCGGGCAAGTTTCCCGGCCTGGAAGAGGGCGCCGTCTTCATGAGTGTTGTCCGTGAGGTGTTGCCCGCCGCGCTCTCCGGTGTCTTTATTGCGGCGGTGTTGGCAGCCATCATGTCCACGGCCGATTCCATGCTCCAGGTGGCCGGTGTGATTGTCATGCGCGACTTCTGGGTGAAGTTCCGGCCGGCCGCCGGCGACCGAGAACTGCTGGCCGTATCGCGTTACTCTATCGTGGTCATTGCCGTTCTCGGTCTCTGCCTCGGTCTCTACC
>JACIYD010000153.1 GCA_014360105.1 Clostridia bacterium | reverse complement strand
AAAAAAATTTTTTTGTTAAGCAGGAGTTTGGCAATATTAAGAGAATATACAAAATATCCAAAGACAATCGCGAGGGGGTCAGTAATGGACGTCTTAAAGGTATCAGCTAAGTCGAGCCCAAACGCGGTAGCCGGAGCGTTGGCCGGAGTGTTGCGTGAGCGGGGTGGCGCTGAAGTCCAAGCCATCGGCGCCGGGGCGATCAACCAGGCGGTTAAAGCAGTGGCCATCGCCCGCGGGTTTGTGGCGCCAGGGGGGTTGGATCTGATCTGTATTCCTGCCTTTACCGATATCCAGATTGACGGGGAAGAGAGAACGGCCATCAAGTTGATTGTCGAGCCGAGATAGCATAAGAATGGATTACGCCGCAGAACCGCGAAGGCCTGTTCGTCCGGCGGCGGCAACAGGCCTTCTTCTTTGGGGAAGGGAAGCCGATGAAAGACGACTGGTTGGCGCAGGCAAGGGAGATGCATCGCCGCTATCCGGTGGTTGATGCCCATTGCGACACCATTTCGCAGCTTATCCGGGGAGGGCGTTTGGGTGAACCGGGGTCGCCCGGGCAGGTCGACCTAAGACGCCTGCAGGCCGCGGGGATAAGGTTGGTCTTTTTCTCGCTTTTTGTCGAGCCGGAGTTCCAGGCCGCGGGAAGCCTGCGGCGGGCGCTTTGCCTCCTTGACTGCTTCTGGCAGGAGTATCTTGCCCTGCGCGAGCAACTTCTCGTGGTCCGGGAGAAAAAAGATCTGGCCGTGGTGAAAGCGGGCCGCAAGCTGGGAGTGCTCCTCACCCTGGAAGGGGGCGAAGCCCTGGAAGGGGAATTGGGCATCCTACGCCAGTTTTACCGCCTGGGCGTGCGGGGGGCGGGCCTGACCTGGAACAGGCGCAATGCCCTCGCGGGGGGAATCGAGGAGAGCCGCGCCCCGGGCCTGAGCGATTTCGGCGCGGCCGTGGTTCGGGAAATGAATCGATGGGGGATGCTGATCGACGTCTCCCACCTGCACGAGCGCGCCTTCTGGGAAGTATTAGAAGTGAGCCGGGCGCCGGTTGTCGCCTCCCACGCCAATGCTTACCGCCTCTGCCCCCACCCGCGGAACCTGAAGGACGAGCAGTTGCGGGCGCTGGCGGCCCGCGGCGGTGTGGTCGGCGTGACTTTTGTTCCCGCTTTTGTTGCGGCGGAAGCGCCATCGGTGGAACGGGTGGCCGACCACCTCGAATACCTTTGCCAGATCATGGGGGTGGAGGCGGTGGGCCTGGGCAGCGATTTCGATGGCACCAGGGAAGTAATCCCGGGTCTCGAGGACGCCGCCGCGCTCCCCCACCTTACTGCCTGTCTCCTGGCCCGTGGCTGGCGTGAAGAAGAGGTGGGTAAGATTCTGGGAGGAAATTGGCTGCGCCTGCTCGAACATCTATTACCGTGAAGGAAGTGACGTGCTTCATCATGAGCTGTGACCTCCACGTGCATACCAACGCTTCCGACGGCCTGCTTGCACCGGAAAAAGTCATTCACCTGGCGAAGGAGATCGGGCTGGAAGCAGTGGCCATTACCGACCATGATACTACCGCGGCCATCGGCCGGGCCGCGTCAACGGGAAAGGTGGCGGGGGTGGAGGTTGTTCCCGGTATTGAAATCAGCACCGAATGGCAGGAAGAAGAAATTCATATTCTCGGTTACTACCTCGACTACGGCCTTGCCTGGCTGCAGGAGCGTCTTGCCAAGCGGCGGGAAGGAAGGATGCGCCGCGCCCAGACCATAGTCGGGCGCTTGCGGGACTTAGGCCTGGAAATCGACTGGGACCGGGTACTTGCCCTGGCCGGCGGGGCGGCAGTGGGACGGCCCCACATCGCCATGGCGATGATGGAGAAGGATTACGTGGGCAGTATCGAGGAGGCTTTTCGCCGCTATCTCGACCGTGGCGCGCCGGCCTACGTGCCGCGCACCCCCCTTACGCCGCAACAGGCCGTGGCGCTTGTCCGTGCCGCCGGCGGTGTTCCCGTACTTGCCCACCCGGGCCTGATCAGAAAGAGGGCGCTGGTGCAGGAGCTATTGGCCACGGGGGTGATCGGACTCGAGGTTTTCTACCCCGAGCACGACGAAGCTACCGTTGCCTGGTTATTGGGCCTGGTAAGCGAAAGGGGTCTCATTGCTACGGGCGGCTCGGATTTTCACGGTTACGAAGCACAGGGCTATGCCCCGCTTGGCGCGTGCCGCGTGCCGTCCGAGACGCTTGCCCTTTTGAGAAGCGCGGCTCGCGCGCTTACCCCTTGGCAAGGTCGATCGGCGCAAGTATAATGGGGCTACAAAGACAAGCACGGAGGCCGATGCCGTCTGGGAAAACTGGTCTTTATTACCGGGGGCGCGCGCAGCGGCAAGAGTCTCTTGGCCGAGCGACGGGCCGCGGAGCTGGGCCGGCAGGTGACCTACCTTGCTACCGCTACGGTCACGGACGAAGAGATGGCCGACCGGATTGCGCGGCACCGGGCAAGGCGGCCGGCCCACTGGCAAACGGTGGAAGAACCTGCGGCAGTTGTGCCCGTCCTGCGGGAGCTGGCGGGAAAGACGGAAGTGGTGCTGCTTGACTGTCTGACCATTTGGGTCAGTAACCTGCTACTCGGACCGGCGGGGCACGACGCCGTGCCTGCGGCTGCCCTGAAGCGCCAGGAAGAGGTGCTGGCGGCGGTAGAAGAGTTCGCGGCCGTGGCAAAAGCGAGCCCTTTTGCCACGGTGGTCGTTTCCAACGAGGTGGGTAGCGGCGTGGTGCCGCCCTATCCCCTCGGTCGTCTCTATCGTGATGTTGCGGGTTGGGCCAACCAGATTGTTGCCCGTGCTGCCGACGAAGCCTGGTTGACGGTGGCCGGCCTGCCAATAAAATTAAAATAATTGGAACCCTTGGCCTGGGGCACAAGCCAGGGGTTTTTCTTTAAAATGGGAGCGGCTTGGGACAAGTTGAAGTGACAAGAATGGGGATCGGTGCGCATCTCGGACTGATCTGGACGGCCCTGGCCCTGGATTGGGCCCTGGGTGATCCCGCTTGCTGCCACCCGGTGCGGCTGATGGGTGCGGTCATTAGCGCCTTAGAAAGGTTCCTCCGGCCGCGCTTTCGCCATCCCTGGGCTTTACGGGCGGCCGGTACCTTGGTGGTGGCCGCCGTGGTGTTGCCCGCTTATCTCTTGCCCTCATACGTTTTGCACTGGCTTGAGGCCGGGCATTTCTTGCTGGGCTGGGGCGCCGGGGCGCTCTTGCTGGCAAGCACGGTGGCCGCGCGCAGTCTGGCCTTGGCCGCGCGGCACGTACGCCACCTGCTCGTTCAAGGTGACCTGGACGGGGCGCGGCAGGCGGTGGGCCGGTTGGTAGCGCGCGACACGGACCGCCTTTCCCCGGAGGAAGTCGTCCGGGCGGCGGTGGAGACGGTGGCGGAGAATACGGTCGACGGCGTGACCGCGCCGCTTTTTTACGCCTTCGTCGGCGGCGTGCCGCTGGCCTTCGCCTATCGGGCGGTGAATACGCTGGACTCCATGCTGGGCTACCGTAACGAACGTTACCGCGATTTCGGCTGGTGTGCCGCCAAACTGGACGATCTTGCCAATTTCCTTCCCGCGCGCTTTACCGCCGCCCTGCTTTGTCTTGCGGCCGGGCTTACTGGCCTGGGCGCAAGGGAGGCCTGGCGGACGGTGCGTCGCGACGCGCGGCGCCACCCGAGCCCCAATAGCGGTTTCCCTGAGGCGGCCGTCGCCGGGGCGCTGGGATTGCGCCTGGGAGGTGTCAACTACTACTCCGGGGTGGCCGAGAGGCGACCCTATCTCGGGCAGCAGCGGCAGCGACCTGCGCCGGAACACATTTCGTTGAGCATTCGTCTCATGCTCCTTGCCACGCTGCTGGCCGTTGCCGTGGGAAGCCTCGGGATTTATCTCGTAAGCTTCGTTTGGCTGCGGCTGTTTCCCTTCGTTTAGGAGGCGACCCATGGCAGACATTTGCCGGAGAGAAGGAAGGCATCTGCGCGCCGCCTTCGGCTTTCTTACCAGGCTCCCTGTGGCAGGGAAGGAAATCGGGGAAGCGGACCTTAGCGGCAGTGTCCTCTGGTTTCCCCTTGCCGGGCTGGCTATCGGTCTCGGTCAGGGTGCGGTGGGCTGGGGGGCGGCATTTTTCTTCCCGCCCTTGGTGGTGGCCGTGCTGATCTGGGCTACGGGCCTGATGCTGAGCGGCGGTTTGCACCTGGACGGCCTGATGGACACGGCCGACGGGTTGGCCAGCGGCGGGCGGGCGGAGGAGATCCTGGCCGTGATGCGGGATAGCCGGGTCGGCGCTTACGGGGTAACGGCGGCGCTTACCGTGGTTCTCCTCCAGATTGCCGCCCTGCTTGGCCTGTTGGGTCTGGGCCCCTGGCGGCTAGGCGGCGTCCTTGCCGCGGTGGGGGCGCTTTCCCGCGGGGCCATGGCGGCGGCCCTCGTTGTCTACCCATACTGCCGTACCGCCGGTTTGGGTCGTCCCTTTGCCGGGGCGGGGTGGCGGCAGCTACTAGGGGCAGCGGCCTTGGCGGTAGGGGTGAGCGGGTTGGTGCTGGGATGGCCCGGCCTGGTGCTGGCGGCGCTGGCCGTAGGCATCCTTTTGGTATTCGGCTACTTAACCGTGAGGGGTTTGGGCGGGTTAACGGGCGACACTTACGGGGCGTTGGCGGAACTTGAGGTGACACTCCTCCTTCTTTCCGCCCTGATCCTCCTGGGTACCAAGTAGGAGTGCTCTATGGGGCGCGGCTCCATAACCAAGGCAGGAAATTGCAAGGGGCAGG
>JACIYD010000152.1 GCA_014360105.1 Clostridia bacterium | reverse complement strand
TGCTGGATTGCTTGGGTGAAAAGGGAGCTAGGACTTACAAGGGGGCGTGCTCCAAATAATCTTGGAGATGTAATACCCCCGCCTCCTCCGTCCGTACATCAGGCTATAAAGGAGTTTATCGAAGAGTTTAGAGCAAAAGAAGGAAGGGTGCCTACCTACGAGGAGATCCAAAAAGGGGCTTTTCTTAAGCTGAAGTCTCCTTCTCCAGAAACCGATCCATTCGTTCACGTGGGAAATTGGGCCCTGGAAACCGGAATACCTGACCTTGCCAGAGAGCATCACCGTTACATTGAGGGGGAGGCATGAAGAACGTTTTTATTGATACCGCGGGATGGCTGGCGCTTGGCAATAAGAGCGATGAATGGCATCTCCGAGCGGTTCAAATATATCAGCAGATAGCTCGGGAAAGGTGGCGCCGCCTTACCACTGACGCCGTAATAATTGAGGTATGCAATGCATTACGGAAACCGCTTCTCCGGCCTCTTGCCCTTATTCTTACGGACAATATCTATAAGGCAGTGTCAATCCGCAAATTGAGTTGCCACTCGATTCTCAAATTGGATTGTCTAAATCAGACGGTGGCAAGACCGGTTTTCGCACATTAAATTGCCCACCCCTGCTCGGCTTTCGCAAATTGCGTTGGCATTGGGGATATGGTGGGATGGGCTAAATATAGGGAGCCGGGGCACCAGGTTATGGCACCCCGGCTGTCGGGCCCGGCGTTTAGCCGCGAGTTTTTCTTTCGTAGGCCTTTATTTCCGCCCGCGCCTCCAGGAGTTTCTCCCGGAAGACGGTGGCAAACCAGGCAACGCGGTTTCTGGTCGGCGGGTAGGTTTTTGCCTTATCCGCCACCAGGCAGATGGCCTCGATAATTTCTTTTTGGCCATAGCCATCCCTTTGGGCCATTTTTAGGGCCAGGGGCAGGAGGTCGGCAAAGCCGTTAGCCAGGAAGTACTCTTCAAGGCTAAGATTGGCCGGCATGAGGAAGGCCTCCTTAGTAAGTTAGATCTCCAGTTCCTTTTGCGCCTGGTAGACGATCTCCTGGTCGATAACAGTCTTTTTATCACTGGCGGCGAGGATGAGGCAGGCGGTGACCAGGTTGTTTATAAGGCGCGGCAGCCCGTTGGTCGTGGCGTAGATGGCCTCAAAGGCCTGGGGGCTAAAGATCTCCTCGTGGCAGCCGGCTTTTTTTAGGAGGGTAAGGCAGTAGTCTTTGACTTCGTCCTTGTCCAGCCCGCGCATGAAGTACTTAACGGCGAGCCTCTGCCTTAGGGGATTGTTGACGTTTAGGGCGAGCTTGGTGCGGATTAAGCTTTGCCCGGCCAGGACGAGGATGAAGGGGTTATGGGAGTCCATCCTGAAGTTAAAAAGCAGCCGGATGTCTTCAAGGACATGGTTTGAGGCCAGGTGGATCTCGTCGAGCACGATGACCGGGACAAGGTGGCGCTCGGTATACATGGCGAGGATGGTCTCCTGGATCTGGGCGAAAAGGCTCACCTTCTTGTGCTTTGGCTCCTCGCCCAAAGCCCGCGCCAGGCCCTGGTAGAACTCCAAGGCCGTGACCGTGGAGAGGGCAAAATAACAGGGCCGGAAATGGGCGGGGTTTAGCTCGGCCGCGAACTTGCGCAAAGCGCATGTCTTGCCGCAGCCCGGCTCCCCAGAGACCAGGCCGATGCCGCGGACCTGCTTTAGGTATTTGAGCCTGGACTCGAGTTCCGCCAGGTCCCGGCTGGCAAAAAGGTGCTCGGGCGCTATTTCCTTTGTGAAGGGGTTATATTTTAGCCCGAAGAACTGGGTAAACATCAGTTTTCCTCCTCCCCGGGATCATCGGCCAGCAAGCGGGCAAAGGAGATGGGCGAGGCCGGCTTTGGCGCGGGCTGGGGAAGTTCCCTTTCCCCGGCGCTGTTTTCTTTGTGCGGTGGACGGCCACTTTTTCTTCTTTTCAGGCCGGCGTTGGTGAGGAAATCAACTTTTCTTGCCTCGCCCACCTTGACCCCGTCCTGGTAGAGCAGAACGGGTCTAGCAGCGCTGGCCAGCCACTCCGGCTCATAGCGCACCTCAAGCCTCATGTTGGCAAACCTCGGCTCGGTTTCGTAGAGGAGGTTTTCTAAGGTGAAGGTGGCGTCGTGGTGGACCTTGCGGGTGACCCGCAAGAGAAAATGCTCTTCTACCAGGGCCGGGTCGGGCAAAAGCCTTACCCGGTCGGCTTGAGAGAGGAAGTAGTCAAGCGGGGTTATACCCAAAGTTGCATGGGGTTTTCGCTGGTAATCCTCCTCTAGCCACTGCCAGAAGCGGAGATTGAGTTCCTCTAAGGACCCGATTTTGTCGGGATCGAGAAGGCTTAAAAAGCGCAGCCGCACTGTTTTAAAGAATCTTTCTATTTTGCCACGCCCCTGGGGGGAAAAGGGGCGGGAGTGTACGAGCATACAGCCCAGGCCGGCCAAGATGACGGCTAGCTGTCCGCAGCGGTAGACCTTGCCGTTATCGGTGTAAAGGAGCTTTGGCACGCCTCGCTTTAAGACCGCCTCTTTGAAGGCGCGGCGCACGGTATTAAAGTTTTGCTCAAAGAAAAACTCGGCATGGGGGATGAGCCGGGAGGCGTCGTCGATAAAGGCGACGAGATAAGTCGGCCTTCTCATCCGGCCTGCTTTTAAATAGGGGCCGTGCATGATGTCCGCCTGCCAAAGTTCGTTTACTCCCTGGTAGGAGAAGCGCCTGGTTTCTCTTTCTTCTCCGTCCGGCTCCTTGGGCCCGGGATTGTTGGCCAAAAACCGGTAGAAGGTGGCCAAAGACACCTTGTCCGGGGTGAACACCCCTTCTCTGACCAGGGCGTCGTAAAGCAGGGTGCCGCAAAGCTCGGGCTTCTCTTTTCTTTTGGCCTCGATTTTTTCGACCATCTCCAGGGTGATGCGCCGGCTTTTGCCGCGGTCAGAACGATAACCCGGCTTTAAGGCGTCTAGCCCCCCGGCGCGGTAGCACACAAGCCACCACCGAAAAGTCCTGGGGGAATAGCGCCGCCAGCCCCAGTGGGGCATCTCCATGGCCTCGGCGGCAAGCTTTCTAAAGTACTCCTCCTGGTTTTCCACCTGGCCGTTTAGGATCGGGGCAATCAGGCTAAACCGTCTAAGGGCAATCTCCTCCCGTTGCTTTTCGTCGAGCACCAACCTTACCCCCTTGGTTTTAGTGGGGGCCTAAGCGCCTAAGCCCTTGTCCGACGCGTCAAGTCTAGCATAGCTCCTGCCCCGGCCCTGAACCAGAGAAAAGTTGTGTTGCTGCCTTTTTCTTCCCTTGGGTCTAGCCTACCACTCCTCTCTTGTGCTAAACTAATCTGCGAGGGGAGCTAAAAAACTGCGGCCGCAGTGAGCGTAAAACCGCACCGAGAAGGACTGGATATCGCCAAAGAAGCTCAGCACCTCAAGCAGATGGGCGGCCTGTTGTCTTTGGTTTTCTTTTCCGGGAAGGCTTATTTGCGGGCGCATCTGGCGTAAGATCAGCTTTAGCCGGGCAAGTCCGGCCAAAAAGCGGCGGGCGTAAAACCTTAAGTGCGCGGGCTCCCAACTAAGTTCCTTAAATCGGCCAAGGCAGGCCCTCCAAGAGAGGAACTGGCGCAGCCGGTATTCCAGAGCCCGGTAGATGAGCTCCAGGGTATACTGGAAGTACGGTAGGCAGAAACCAGGCAAAAAGGACACGGTACGGCCGCAAAAACGGCAGCGGTAACGGCGGATAAGAATGCGCCTTGGCAGCTCACCGGGGATCGAGTTTCGGCGATAAAACCCGTGCTTTTTTAAAGGCAGGCTGGTCCGGCAAAAGGGGCAAGCCTCCGGCGGATCGGGAAAAGCGAAATCCTTGCCCAATTGCCAGTACTCTTCCGGCGAGGCGGCGGTATAGAATATTTGCTGCATGCTATCACTCCTTTGCATGCGGGGGTCGCAAATATTCTATCAACCGCCTCCGCCGGAGAAAAGGAAATATCTGGTTCGCTCATGATGACTGACTGACGGACCGCCCATCTCCTATCTGTCTAAATAAAGTGAGAAAAGTTTTGCAGATTATCTTGGCATTCAGGGTATTCGCGGATTGTTCAATCTGCGAAGAAAGGACCTGATTTAAGGCAGGATAAAATGATTATCTACAGCATGTCACTAGCTTACTGTGCCGCCTGGCGGCTCTTTCTATCGATCGGAACGGCTCTCCAGTCCCCTCGGCTGAGGTGGCTGCAGGGGAGGACCTCACATCACTACTAGATTCCGGATTGGTCGTCGAGCACTCAGGGACTATCTCTCTCGCGTTACCGATATTGACGCAGTGGTTCGCAGCTAAGAGCCTCGGTAAGGGATTCCCTTCGGTGGGCGAGCTTTTGAACGACCCTCAGAGGCTCGAGGCCTGGCGTTACCCACTGATCATCTTCGTTGCCACCTCTAGCCATGAGCAAGTAACAGCCTTATTAGAACCGCATTACTAGGCAACACCCTGGATTTGTTTCCAGCATCATAAGTGACGCTCTGGCAAGTTGGGGGCTATCAGAAGAGGTACTCCCGCCTCCTGCACGCGAATGTGGGCAACGGATACGCACCGCAATGAAAGCGTGGGTTGAAGGTATTGGCCCCCTGGCGCCACTAATCGCGCCGGTACGGGAGGACGGAACGCTCTTACCAATCGGGATACGTATCCACGGCGCGTGGCTAATTGCTGGGTGGTACTACGGTAGTGAAAGGGCCCCGGACATAGTTCCACTTCCGTATAACCTCGACAAAGGTCTCCGCTGGCCCCATACCAGAGGGGCCCG
>JACIYD010000151.1 GCA_014360105.1 Clostridia bacterium | reverse complement strand
GGCGTGCTCTACAGTATCGTTGGCTCGCTGAACATGGCCGACCTGGCGGTCAAGGTGGCCCAGGCGCCGCAAAAGGGCTTGCTGACCGCCGTGGGCCTGGTCTTCCTGGTGGTCTTTGGCCTCAAAGGCGGCCTCTTTCCTCTCTACTACTGGCTCCCCCGCTCTTACTGGGCGCCGCCCGCGGCGGTGGCCGCCCTCTTCGGTGGGCTGCTTACCAAGGTGGGTATTTACGCCACCATCCGCGTCTTCACCCTAATCTTCACCTTCGATCCCGGCTTTACCCATACCCTCATCCTGGCCATTGCAGGGCTCACCATGTTCCTCGGGGTCATCGGCGCCGTTTCCGAGATGGACTTCAAGCGCATCCTGTCCTATCATATCATCAGCCAGGTGGGCTACATGGTGATGGGCCTGGGGCTTTTCAGTCCCTTAGGCTTGGCCGGGGCGATCTTCTACATTATGCACCATATGATTGTCAAGTCCTGCCTGTTTTTGGCCTGCGGCGCCACGGAGGAGGTGACCGGCACCACCGATCTCCATAAGATGGGCGGTGTTCTCAAAACGCATGCCGGCGTGAGCTGGCTTTTTCTCGTGCCCGCCCTTTCGCTGGCCGGGGTACCGCCCCTGAGCGGCTTCTTCAGCAAGTTTGTCCTGGTACAGGAGGGTCTTGGTCAGGGCCGCTATCTGATCGTTGCCGTGAGCCTGGTGGTGAGCTTTCTCACCCTCTTCTCCATGCTTAAGATTTTCCGCTTCGTCTATTGGGGCACACCACCGCAGGGTGGCTGGCCCCGGGCGGACAAAAGGTATTATAAGCTGTTGCTGCCGGTAGCCTCGTTGGCCGGCCTGTCGGTGCTTATCGGGCTTTGCCCCGAGTGGTTCTTTAACCTGGCTCTCGCTTCCGCGCGTCAGTTGATGGACCCGGCGGTTTACGTGCGCGCCGTCTTTGGCAGCTAGCAGGGAAGGGAGGGTCGCCGCAATAAGGGCTCCCCTGCCGGGTGTCCCCGGATCCGCTCGGTCTGCCGCCATATCCCAACTTTTGCCGGGCGGTCTTTGGGTCGCGGCGCAAGACTTTTAGCCTCGCGGCGAGCCAGGCTTTTCGCGAGCTGAGGGCGCAGGCGGGGCCAAGGGGCCACACCCGAGGCGGCCGTTATGGACGCTGGATGGGCCGGGAACCCCCGGTTCAAGCCCAGCGCAAGCCCGAGTTCGGGCCGCGAGGCTTGCGCCCACGAGGGAGTCAGAACCGCAAGGAAGAACTGGCAGGCCTGGGATTTGCTCCAGGCGACCTGGGCAAGATGGTGGCTCACCAGCGTTAACGCGGCCGAGGGCGCAAAGCCGAGCCGGAGGCCATAGACGGCCAATAGCTCCCGTGGCGCCAGGGATGACGCGCAACGAGCCGCGGGCCCGCCGGAGCACGAGGCAGAGGATCCCACATCGGTCTACCGGCATGCAGTCGCGGGAGCAAACCCAGGCCTACGCCCCAGACATTGGCATTTCGGGGGAGAGCGGTTGTCAGCGGGTGACGGAGGGAAAACGCGCGTGCTCTTTCAGATAGGCATCAATCTGGCAGTAATGTTCGTCTGGGCTTTGTTAAACGGGCGCTTTAACGCCGCGACCCTGCTTACCGGGTATCTCGTGGGCATGGCGCTGCTTTTCCTTTTCCAGCGGTTGCTTAACGCCGCCCCGTATTACCTGCCGGCACGAGCACGCGCCGGGCTTACGCGGCTGGACTACCTGCGGCGCTTCCTTGCCGGGATGGAACTGGTAGCGGTTTTCTTCTGGGAAGTGGTCAAGGCCAACATTCAGGTGGCCATGTTGGTGCTCCGACCCAAATTCCGTGCGCGTTCCGGGATTATCGCCCTGCCGCTCGCGGTGCAGTCTGACTGGCAGATTACCCTCTTGGCGAACATGATCACCCTTACCCCGGGAACGATCACTGTGCATGTAGACCGGGAGCGCCGCTACCTCTACGTGCACGCCGTAGACATTGACGACCCGGAGGCGCTGAAACAAAGCATTAAGGAGACGTTCGAGCGCCGTATTCTCGAGGTTTTCGGGTAGGCCGTCCAGGAAGGGGAAGGGGAAGTGACGGCGGGTATGGCCGTACCCTCACTTGTCATCAACGTTGCCCTGATCGTTCTAGGCCTTTCCACCGCGCTGGTGGTGCTGCGCCTCCTGCGGGGTCCCAGCCTGCCCGACCGCGTGGTGGCCAGCGATTCTCTTGGGGCGAACGTCATCGCCCTGATTGTCGTGCTTTCCTTAAAGGTGGGCACCCCCCATTATCTGGACAGCGTTCTTGTCCTGGCTGTACTCGGGTTTCTTGGCACTTCGGCGGCGGCCAAATTCCTGGTGCGAGGTGGACTGATTGACAAGCACGGTGACTAGCGTCATCCTCCTGGTAGGGGTTTTCTTCATTTTCGTCGCTTCCCTGGGGATCTGGCGCATGCGCGATGTCTACGGCCGGGCCCATGCGGCGGGTAAAAGCGCCACCATGGGGGCCATTTGCGCCACGCTTGCCGGGCTTCTTTCCTTTGCCGGCTACGGCTGGGACGTAGCGCTGAAGCACCTGCTGATCATCGTTTTTCTTTTCCTTACCTCCCCCGTGGGTACGCATCTTCTCATCTGGGCGGCTTATACGGTCGGGGTCCGCCTCTGGCCCGGAAGTATCATCGACGAGCTGAGAGGCAGGCTATAGCCGAAAGGGCCTAAGGGGTTGAAGGACGATGGCGAAACGTGGGCGGACCCGTTACCTCCGCGTCAATCCCCGGCGGCCAGACCCTCTTGCCATTCACGTGGCGGCGCAAATCTTGCGGCATGGCGGCCTGGTTGCCTTTCCGACGGAAACGGTCTACGGCCTCGGGGCCAACGCTTTTATGGAGAAGGCCGTGCAAGCGATCTTCCTGGCCAAGGGCCGCCCTGCCGATAATCCCCTCATCGTTCACGTCGGCTCCCGCTATCAAGTGCAAAGCCTGGTAACGGCGGTACCCCCGGTGGCCGAAGCGCTGATGCGCCGCTTCTGGCCCGGTCCTCTTACCCTGGTCCTTCCCAGCAGCGGCCGCGTGGCGGCCGCGGTCACCGCGGGTCTGACCACGGTTGCCCTTCGGATGCCGCGCCACCCGGTGGCCCTCGCGCTCATCCGGGCGGCGAGGGTACCCGTGGCCGCGCCGAGTGCCAACCTTTCCGGCCGACCGAGTCCTACGCTGGGTCGTCACGTGTTACAGGACCTGGGCGGTAAGGTAGACGTTATTCTCGCGGCCGGAGCGGCAGAAGTAGGGGTAGAATCGACGGTGCTCGATCTTACCACCGCTCCCCCGGTGCTCTTGCGGCCGGGCGGGGTAACGCTCGAGGAATTAGCGGCAACCGTCGGCGAGGTGCGACTTGACCCTGCGGTCGGGCTGGCACCTTTGGCCGGCGTGGTCCCGCGGGCTCCGGGCATGAAGTACCGCCACTACGCGCCGCGGGCGCCGCTATACCTGGTCGACGGTGATCCGGAAAAGGTGGCCATACGGATCGTGGCTCTGGTAGAAGAAGCACGGTCCAGGGGCGAGAAGGCGGCCATCCTTACCAGTGAGGAAAAGGAAGAATACTACCGGGCCCGCGCGCGACCCGCGTTGCTCCTTTGCCTTGGCCCGAGGAGCGATCCCGCCCGGGCGGCTTCCCGCCTTTATCTAAGCCTTAAGGCCTGCGACCGTCACGGGGTGGACGTTATCTTTGCCGAAGCCTGGCCCGAAAGCGGGATGGGGCTCGCTTTGATGAACCGGCTGCGCAAGGCGGCCGCCTACCGGGTGATCTCCGTCTAGGGGATTAAAGCGCGGCAGCGCGACATAAACTTGGAAGGGATGCACGCGGGAAAGGAAGGCCACCGCCTTGGAGGCCTTAGCCTTGAGCAGTATTGCCGGCCTGGCCACGGGCATCGGGAGTCTCTTGGTCTTGGCGGCGGGCCAACCCGGCCGGAGTTTTCTCGCCTGGTTGCTGGGATTGGCCGCAGGAATCATGCTTAGTGTCACCGTAAGCGAACTGGTACCCACGGCCTGGCAGGCAGGAGGCGCAGTCGCCCTGATCAAGGGCGGTCTCCCGGCGGTGGCCTTGTTGGTCCTATTGGACCGGCTCCTGCTTCCCGTCCGCGTGGCCGAGCGCGGCGGCTATCTGCGCCTCGGTTACCTCATCGGAACCACCATCGCGCTGCACGACCTGCCAGAAGGGATGGCTATTGCCGTCGGCTTTGCCGTCCAGCCGGATCTGGGTTTGAGCCTCGCCCTGGCCATCGGTCTGCATAATCTCCCGGAGGGGATGGCCACCGCTGCCCCGCTCATGGCAGGAGGAGTGGCACCGGTGAAGATTCTCGCCTGGAGCGCCTTACTGGCGGCATGCACGCCCTTGGGGGCCGCTCTTGGCCTTGCGGCCGCGGTGTTTTCACCCCCGGCGATTGCCCCCCTGTTGGCAGCGGCCGCCGCGGCCATGTCTTATGTAGTGGTGCGCGAGCTTCTTCCTGTGGTTTGGCAAGAGGCGTCGTGGGTCAGCCTTTTGGGGCTTGTACTGGGGCTGGCAGCGGGCCGGCTGGCCTAGGGTACGGTAGGGGCACGGGGCCGTATGCCCGTTTTCTGGGACAGGCCGGGTGGGGGGAAGGGACATGGATTTTCTGACCGTTTTTGCTGTGGCCGTTGCTCTGGGTACCGATGCTTTTTCCCTGGCCGTCGGCCTAGGAGTCAGCGGTTGCTTATGGCGCCGGGCATTGGCTTTTTCCCTGGCCGTTTGCTTTCTTCATGTGTCCCTCCCGTTGGCTGGCCTCCTTTTGGGCCGGTATCTGGGCCAAATACTGGGA
>JACIYD010000150.1 GCA_014360105.1 Clostridia bacterium | reverse complement strand
GCACCGAACGTGGCCGCATCACCACTTTGCTCTCCCATCGAGACCAGCTGCAGGTCGAGCGCCGGTTCGGACGCTAGGCGCCCCGGCGATAGCCCCGTCCCTGGCGCCCACTGCTCCTGCCCTCTTGCCGGAAAACCAGGCATCATGATGACGGGGCCGCTGCACCACATGCTGCCCGGGAAAGCGGGAGGTAACAGCACGGGAGCGCCTCGGGTTTCGGCGGCCGGCATGTTCGGGCCTCCTGCCGGCGCTGTTCCGGCGGTTGTGACCACCGGGCCAAACCCGGCCCCTAGCTGCACCGCGGCCAGCACGGCGAAGAAATCGCCCGCCTCGCCAGGCTCCTGGCGCGGTTTCGTGCCCCAGGCAGGCGCCTTTCCTTCTCCCGCCTCTAGCGCTGCCACAGCCTGCAATTTCCCTTCACCTCCCTTGCTCGCCATAGCCGTACCGCGCCACGGCCAACTCGTCTATGGTCCGCTGCTCCCGCCTCCCTTCCTCGTACTGCGCCGCCGCCATTTGCCTGCTTTTCAAACGGTCGAGCATCTCCCTCTCCTGTGAGGCCTGCAGAGCACGTTGCTCCAGTTCCTTCACCTCCAGGGCTAACAGCGCAAGCTTCTCTTGCTGTTTTCGAATCCGCTCGGCCAAGGCCTGCAAGCAGGCTTCGCGGTGGCACCACTCTTCCAGGTCCAGGGAACCCACGGTTTTGCCGTTTTGTTCGCGGGCCATCTCCCGGCGGCAGGCGGCCAGTATATCCTCATTCTGGCGCCGCCGCCGATAGGCCTGCGCCAACTGGCGCCACTGTTGCTCCTCACGTAGGCGTCGGTAGGCCAGGACCTTTTCCAGCGAGAAAACGTAGCGCTTCACCCGTCTCCCCCCGTTGCCCGCCGGTTTAAGCCGGAACCAAGCCGGACACCAACTGCTCCAGCCCGCTAACTGCCTCCGTGAAGGTACTGTATTCCTCCATCTCCTGGCGCAGGAAAGCCCTAATGGCGTCGTGCCGCTCCAGGGCCGCATCGACCCTGGGATTGGTGCCCTTCTGGTAGGCGCCGATGTTGATCAAATCCTCCGCCTGCTCGTAGGCTGCCATCAAGTCGCGCAGGCGGCTCGCCGCTTCCCGGTGCGCCGGCGCGGTGACTTCCGGCATGAGGCGGCTGACGCTGGCCAGCACATCGATCGCGGGGAAATGGTTTCTCGCCGCCAGCCGCCGTGCCAGCACGATGTGTCCGTCCAGGACGGCTCGCGCGGCATCACTGATCGGTTCGTTAAGATCATCCCCGTCTACCAGCACCGTGTAAAGCCCGGTAATCGAACCCTTTGAAGTCCGTCCGGCGCGTTCGAGCAGCCGCGGTAACAGGGCAAAAACCGAAGGCGTATAGCCGCGGGCCGTAGGCGGTTCTCCCACCGCAAGCCCCACCTCTCGCTGGGCCATCGCCAGGCGCGTGAGGGAATCCATCATCAGCATCACGTCTTTCCCCTGGTCGCGGAAGAATTCGGCGATGGTCGTAGCCACAAAGGCACCCTTGATCCGCACCAGGGCGGGCTGGTCCGAGGTGGCCGCCACCACTACCGACTTTGCGAGGCCCGCGGGACCCAGGTCTTTCTCCATGAAATCCAGTACCTCCCGCCCGCGCTCGCCGATGAGGGCGATCACGTTCACCTCGGCCGTACTGTGCCGCGCGATCATCCCGAGAAGTGTGCTCTTGCCCACGCCGCTGCCGGCAAAAATGCCTACCCGCTGCCCCTTTCCCAGAGTAAGCAGGGCATCGACGGCCCTTACCCCGGTTGGCAGAGCCTCCTTAATGCGCCGCCGCGCCAGCGGGTTGGGTGGCGTCGCGTCAACCGGGTACCAGGCCTCGGGCGGCGGCAGGGGCCGCCCGTCCAGGGGCCGTGCCAGCCCGTCCAGCACCCGGCCGAGGAGGCCGTGCCCCACCCCCACCAGGTGGGCGCGGCCGGTGGGTACCACCCGCTGCCCGGGGGCAATACCGCCGAGATCGCCCAGTGGCAAGAGCAGGGTGACCCCGTCGCGGAAACCCACCACCTCGGCCATCACCGGCGCCGTGCCATTGCCCACCAGACAGAGCTCGCCCACCGGCAATTCCAGCCCGAGCACTTCCACCGTGAGACCGATCACCCGCGCCACACGGCCCGATACTTCGATCGGGTCAAAGCGCCGCGCCAGTTCGAGATACGGCTCTAGTCGCAGTGCCGGCGTTGCCAAGTGCTACCGTGCCTCCCGTAATTCCGTTTGCTGAGTTGGCCTTACTCAAGCCGAACGAGCTTCGACAGCTTGTCCCACGCTCGGAACCAGTTCAAACAGGGCTTGGCGCAGGCGCTCTAACTGCCCGTCGACGGTGGCGTCTACCTGCCCGCCCTCCGATTCCACGCGGCAACCGCCCCGTGCGACCGCGGGATCGGCGAGGAAATGTAGCGTCGCCTCCTCCCCCAACTCCTGCTGCAGGCTTTGCCGCTCGGCGCGCAGCCACTCCAGGTCTTCCGGGTGCGCGTAGACCACCAGGTGCTGGCGCCGGCGCAAGCGCCGCAGGGCAGCGCGCGCCACGGCGACCACGGTATCCGGCGCCACCTGCAACTGCCGGTGAACGACGGCGCCGGCTACGGCGACCGCCAGGGCGACCACCTCGGGTTCGCTTGCCGCAATGATCTCTTCCCGCACGCGCCTCGCCTCCGCCAGCAGCGCCTTCGCCTCGGCTCTTATCTCCTCCGCCTCCTCGCGGGCGCGGGCCAGCGCCTCTTCGTAACCGCGGCGGTACCCGGCCTCGTAGGCTTCTTTCTCGATGCTCGCGCGCTTTGCTTCTCCCTCTTGCACCAGCGCCTGCGCCTGCCGCTGGGCCCGGGCCAGCAACGCCTCGGCTTCCTCCCTTTTCCTTTCCAGGTCGGCGACCGCCTGCTCGTGCCCGGTGCACACTTCCGCCTCTGCCGGCAGGCGCGCTTCCAGCGTCAGGCTGCCGCTGGGGCGCGCCCATTCCCTCTTTAAGACGCTAGACCACGATGGCATCCTCGCCACCCCGCGAAATAATGATCTCGCCCGTCTCGTCCAGGCGCCGGATGATCTGGACGATCTTGGTTTGCGCCGCTTCCACGTCGCGCAGGCGCACCGGACCCAACATCTCCATATCTTCTTGCAGCATTTCCGTGGCGCGCTGCGACATATTGCGGAAGATGCGCTGCCGCACCTCGTCGCTGCTCCCTTTCAGGGCATAGGCCAGATCGCGCATATCCACCTCGCGCAATACCCGGCGGATGGAATTGTCGTCCAGGTTGATCACGTCCTCGAAAACGAAGAGGCGCTTGCGTACTTCTTCCGCCAGCTCCGGGTCCTCACGCTCCAGGCATTCGAGAATGGTCTTTTCCGTCCCCCGGTCGACACGGTTGAGGATGTCGACCAGCGCCTTCACCCCGCCCACGGCGGTGAAATCCTGACCGACCACGCTGGAAAGCCGCCCCTCCAGGACCCGCTCCACCTCGCGGATGATTTCCGGTGAGGTGCGTTCCATAAGGGCAATCCGCCGGGCGATGTCCGTCTGCTGGTCTTCTGGAAGTGCCCCCAAAACGGCCGCCGCCTGCTCCGGCTCAAGGTAGGCCAGAATAAGGGCAATGGTCTGAGGGTGCTCGCCGCTGATAAAATTGAGCAACTGGCGCGGGTCGGTCTTGCGCATCAGCGAAAAGGGGCGAATGGCCGAGCTTTCCGTTAACTTGCGGATGATCTCGTTTGCCCGCTGCGGCCCCACGGTGCGCTCCAGCACTTCCCGCGCGTACTTGATGCCCCCGCGGAGAATGTACTGTTGCGCCTCGTTCAGCTCGAGAAACTCCTCAATTACCGCCTGCTTCACTTCAGGGGGGACCGCCGGCGTATTGGCGATCTCCGAGCTGATCCGCTCGATGTCCTCCTGGGGCAACTGGCGCAACAGCAAGGCCGAGAGGTCGGGCCCAATGGTGATCAACAGAACGGCCGCCTTGCGCAAACCCGTCAGTTTCTGCAGCTTGGCCGCCGGTACCATGCCCTAGCCCTCCCCCAGCCACGCTTTGAGGAGCTGGACGGCTTCCTCCGGCCGCTGCTGCACAATCTCCCGTACACGCTCCAGCTTATTCCTGGCCTCCCGCTCGAGGACGGCCGCTTTCTCTTCCGCCTCGCGGCGCTGTATTTCCTCCAGCGGAATTACTGCCTCGGCCGCCGGCGCCAGCTCGGCCGCGGCCGGAACCAGCCGCCGCCGTCGCATCACCATTAGGCCGAGAACGAAGGCCAGCAAAAGGGCTGCTCCGAGCATCGCCCACCTCAGGTAGCGCTCCAGATTCTCCCGGCGCTGGCGCGCCGCTTCGGCCTGGGCCATTTCTTGCTCCATCTGCGCCTGATAACTGCGGTCAAAGGGCATGCTCATCACGGCGATCTGGTCGCCCCGGGCGTTATTGAAGCCGGTAGCCGCCGCCACCACGTTCTGGATCTGTTGCTGCGTGCCGGCATCAAGCGGCCCGTTCACCACCACCGCCGTGGTCAGGCGCTGCAACCGCCCGGGCGCGTAAACCACTTTTTCCTCCGTTTTGCCCAGCTCGTAGTTTCGCGTTGTCTGGCTGCGGTTGTAGCTGGCCTGACCAGCGCCGCCGCTCTGAAGGTAGGTTTCCGGCTGCCGGTTCACGTCACCCACCGGGGGCAGGGGCGCGCCGCCGCTACTGCTCCCCTGCTCCTGCACCAGTTGTTCGCTGCGCACCGCCCCGTTGTCGTCATATTCAAGCCGCGTTACTTCCCGCCGGTCGAAGTCCAGTTCCGCCGTGACCATAGCGACCACGTTGCCCGGCCCCAAAATGGTTTCCAGC
>JACIYD010000015.1 GCA_014360105.1 Clostridia bacterium | reverse complement strand
GGAATGGGGCGAAGAAACCCTGGTCTCTTCACCGAGTACCCCCTGCCCCTTGGGGACGGACGTACGCAAAACAAGGCGGTCGCCCTCCAGAATGTAAAGACTGAGGCGGTCGAAACGGACCACCTGACGGAGTTTTTCCCACACTTCCTCCATAATTTCTTCTGCGGACATATCAACGTTGATGCGTCGCGCAAGCTGGCTGATTATCTCCAACTGGGCGTTGCGCCTCTCCACTTCGGCCATCTTCTTCTTCAGATCAACGTAATAGCTCTTCTTAGAAGAGCGAATCCCGGTCAGTTTTTCGATTAGTTCGCTGCGGCCTTCCATGCTTTTCACCTCCGGCCCCTAAAGGGCGGCGCGCAAAATCGCCTCTACCTGCTCCACGCTCACGTCTCGCGGGTTGGTGATAATGCAGGCATCGCGGACGGCATTGGCACTAAGCAAGGGAATGTGTTCCGCCTGGAGACCGACCTGGGAAAGCTTTTCCGGGATGCCGACCTGCCTGCGCAAGAGGCGCACCGCCCGGATGGCGGCGGCGGCGCTTTCCAGGCGCCGCTGGCCGTCCGTTTTTTCTCCCAGGGCTTCGGCCATCTCACAATAGCGATCCAGGCAAGCCGGGAGGTTAAAGTCCATCACGTAGGGGAGGAGGATGGCGTTCGCCTGGCCGTGAGGCATATCCAGCAACCCGCCCAACTGGTGCGTAATGGCGTGCACCAGCCCGAGAATGGCGTTGGAAAAGGCCAGGCCGGCGTGCAGGCTCGCTTTCGCGATCTCCGTCTTCGCCTCCATGTTATCCTTGCGGGCCACCGCGGCGGGTAGATAGCGGGCGATGCCGTTCATCGCGCGCAGCGCGTGGACGTCGGTAAGAAAGGTGGCCGCGAGCGAGGAGTAGGCTTCTATGGCGTGGGTGAGGGCATCCATGCCCGTATAGGCCGTGAGCTCGCTCGAAACGGTGGCCAGGAGAAGCGGATCGATGATGCAGATGTCGGGGATGAGCGACTTGGAGATAATGGTCATCTTCAGCCGCCGCCGCGTGTCGACCACGACGCAGAACTGGGAGACCTCGGCTCCGGAACCGGCCGTGGTCGGTACGGCGATGATCGGCGGCAGGGGACTGCCGATCCTGTCTATCCCTTCGTAATCTTGGATCTCGCCGCCGTTGGTCGCCAGCACGGCTACCGCCTTGGCGGCGTCAATGACACTTCCCCCGCCAACGGCGAGGACGGCGTCGCAGCCGTGTTCCGTATAAACGCGGGCCCCTTCGGCTACCTGAAAGTCCCTCGGATTCGGGGTCAATCTCGTCCAGACGACATAGTCCAGCCCCTGTTCTTTAAGAAACCACAAGGCCTTGTCCACCCAACCGGTTTCCATTACCCCCGGATCGCTGGTAAGAAAGACGCGGCTTGCCCCCAGCCGCTTCGCCGAATCCCCCACCTGGGAGAGGGCGCCCTGGCCAAAGATAATTTCCGGTGCGACGAACTTACTGATCAGCACGGTGGGTCCCCTGCTCTAGCATTCGCCACCGGACGACAGAATCCTCCTTGGAAAATGCCATTTCCTGGGGCTCGGGCCTTGGTAGGCTTACGCTCTTACTTACTTGTAGCATTTGGCGTAAATCCCAGGTCCGTCCTCGATTTACGCGCCCCGATAACCCATCCAGGGCTTAGTTGTGGTACAATAGCGCCAAGGGCAAGACTTTTAGCGTCGCGGCGGGCCGGGCTCTGCGCCAGAGCGGCCCGCAGGGCGCCCCCACGACGCAGGCACGGGGCTTCCCCAACAGGGGAACCGCCTCCTGTCGGGCGGTCCTTGGCTCACAGCGAGGGAGTTGAGTATCGGGGCGAGCGAGCTTTTCGCGAGAGCGAGGGCGCAAGTCCGGCCGAAGGCCGCGGCTGGTCACCAGCTCCCGCGGCGCCAGGGATGGCGCTCACGAGCCGCAAGCCCGCCGAAGCTCGAAGTCGAGCCCTGGTCCGGCCCGCGAGGGTCACGCCACCGAGGGAGCCAAAGACGGCGAGAGGTAAACCGGGGATAACTCAGTGCGGGGGCGTCTTGCCAGCCGGGTTTTCGTGGTGCTATGATAAGGGAGAATTTGTCCGGTAATCCGGGAGGTTGGGCAGACGAATGAACCAGGAAGGCTGCTGCCGCCTCCTGCCGGGAATGCGCGATTACCTGCCCGGGGAAGCGGCGCAGCGGCGACGGTTGTGCCAAATCCTGGCCGACCTTTTTCGGCGCTGGGCCTATAATGAGGTGATCACCCCCAGCCTGGAGCTGAGCGAGGTTTTTGCTGAGGAAGGGCGGCGGCTTTTCCAACTGATCGACCAGGGCGAACTGGTCGTTCTCCGGCCGGAAATGACGGCGGCCGTGGCGCGGGTGGTGGCGACCTATTACCGCGACGCGGCCGGCCCGCTGCGTTTTTTTTATATCGGCAACGTTTTTCGGCAGGAGCCTGCGCAGGCGGGACGCCTCCGGGAGTTCGGCCAGGCGGGGGTGGAACTTCTGGGCGTGCGCAACTCCTGGGCCGACGCCGAGGTCATTGCCTTGGCCATTGAGGCGGTGCGGGAAGCGGGAGTACAGGATTTTCGCATCGGCATGGGGCAGGTCCAGGTCACCCTCGGTTTGCTTCACGAGCTTGAACCGGATCCCGAGGTGGAGGAAGCACTAAAGCAGGCACTGGTGGCGCGTGATTATGTAGCTTTGGAAGAGGTCGCCGCCCGGTACGGGCTGGCGCGTGAATTGGAGACGCTAGTGGGCTTACGCGGCGGCAAAGAAGTGCTGCCGCGAGCCGCCGCCTTAAGCAGTCTACCGGAAGTGGCGCTGGGACTGCAGGGGTTGTCGGAGGTCTGGGAGGCACTTGAAGCGGCCGGGTTGACCGACTACCTTTTCTTGGACTTAAGCCTCCTGCGCGACTTCAACTACTACACGGGGATTGTCTTTGAAGGATACGTGGCCGGTCTCGGGTTTCCCATTTGCGGTGGCGGGCGCTACGATCAGCTCTTGCGCCGCTACGGCCTGGATCTGCCGGCGACCGGCTTCGCTTTAGGCTTGGAAAGGTTACTGGCGGCCACGGAAGGACAGAACCCGGGCGGGAGTACCGCGGGGCCGTCGGTGCTGGTGGCGGGACGGCGCCTGGATCTGGTGCTGTCCCGGGCGCAAGAGTTACGCCGCGAGGGACAGGTAGTTGAGATGGACCTGGAGCACCACAGCCGGGCAGACGCCAAAGCCTATGCCGCCGCCAAAGGAATACCCGTCGTGGAATGGATGGACTAGGGTATAGCTTGAGGGAGAAGGGATGGCTTTGCTCACCATTGCCCTGTCTAAGGGCAAGCTGGCCGCAGCAACCATTCGCTTGCTGGCCCAAGCCGGGCTCCCGGCCGAGGGCCTGGAGGAAGACGGCCGGCGCTTGCTTATCTCCTACGACGGCCAAGGCATCCGTTACCTCTGGTGTCGGCCGACCGACGTCCCGACCTACGTAGAGTACGGCGCGGCCGACCTGGGGGTGGCCGGCAAGGACAGTCTACTGGAGGCGGGGGCGGAGGTCTTTGAACTCGCGGATCTGCGCTTTGGCTTCTGTCGTCTGGTGGTAGCCGTACCCCGACAAACTTGGAGGGAAATGGGCGGAGAAAAGGGTTTTGACTTACGCAATCTCCACGGCCGCCGGGTGGCCACCAAGTTTCCCCGGGTGACCGAGGGTTACTTCCGCTCTCTCGGTCTTCAAGTGGAAATCGTTCGGCTGCATGGCAACATCGAACTGGCGCCCCAGGTGGGACTGGCGGAAATGATCGTAGACCTGGTCTCCACCGGGCAGACTCTCGCGGCCAACGACCTTGTCGCCGTGGCCGAGGTCGCCACCTCTACCGCCCGGCTTATCGCCAATCGTGCCAGCTTCCACCTCAAGCACCAGTTACTCCATCGCGTGGTGGCCAGTTTGAAGGAAAACGCGAGGGGGGAGAACGTGGAAGATGCGCCTTTGGACAACGGGAGCCGGTGAGGCGCTGGCGGAGCTCCTAGCCCGCCGCCGCGAACGATACGGCGGCCGCGAGGAGGAAGTAAAGGCCATCCTGGCGGCCGTCCGGACCGAAGGGGATGCGGCACTGTTGCGCTTCACCCGCGAGTTTGACGGCGTCGCCTTGGAAGCGGCACGGCTGCGGGTGACGGAAGAGGAAGTGAACGAGGCGTATCAGCAGGTGGACGCCGCGTTTCTGGCGGCCCTCCTCCGGGCGAAGGCAAATATCGAGAACTACCAACGATCACGGCTGCCGCAGGGCCGGGTTGAGGCAGATGGCGCGGGCAATCTCATCGGTCACTTTTGCCGTCCGCTCTCCCGGGTGGGCATTTACATACCCGGCGGCACCGCCGCCTATCCCTCCTCAGTGCTGATGAACGCCGTTCCTGCCAAGGTGGCGGGCGTGCCGCAGATCGCCATGGTCACTCCCCCGGCAAAGGACGGGACGGTCAACCCCTATACCCTGGTGGCCGCGGCGGAGGCAGGGGTGACGGAGATTTACCGGGTGGGGGGTGCTCAGGCAATTGCCGCCCTGGCTTATGGAACGCAGACGATCAGAGCGGTGGACAAGATCACCGGACCGGGAAACATTTACGTCACCACGGCCAAGCGTCTGGTCAACGGCGTGGTGGCCATCGATTTGGTGGCAGGGCCGAGTGAGGTCGTAGTGGTCGCCGACGAGACGGCGCCCCCCGACTACCTGGCCGCGGATCTTTTGGCGCAGGCCGAACACGACCCGGAGGCACTAGCTGTCTTGCTTACTCCCGACGCCTCCCTGGCGCAGGCGGTCGCCGCAGCGCTTGAGCGGCAGCTTGCCCTGTTGCCGCGGCAAGACATCGCCCGGCAGGCTTTGGCCAACTACGGCGCCCTCGTGGTAACCGCAAGCCTTGAGGAGGCGCTGGACCTGGCCAACCGTTTAGCCCCGGAACACCTGGAACTGGTAGTGGCCGAGCCCTGGTCCTGGTTGGGCCGGGTCGAGCACGCCGGCGCCGTTTTTCTCGGTCCCCACAGTACGGAACCGGTGGGCGATTACTGGGCCGGGCCGAACCACGTTCTGCCCACGGGCGGCACGGCGCGTTACGCGTCGGCTTTGGGCGTGGAAGATTTTATCAAGCGCATCAGCATCATTGCTTATTCGGGCCGCGGCCTGCGTGAGGCGGCCCCCGGCATCGTCCGCCTGGCCGAGGCCGAAGGGCTTACGGCCCACGCAGCGGCGGTGCGGCTACGACTGGAAGATCTGAAACGAGGCGAAAAAAATGGCGCGCAAAGCCAGTTTGACCCGCCGCACAGAGGAAACGAACATTAGCGTTTCGCTCGATCTCGACGGCCGGGGCGTGTTTGAAGGGACCAGCGGCCTCGGTTTCCTGGACCACATGCTCCGGCTCTGGGCGGCGCACGGACTCTTCGACCTGGCGCTCACGGTGCAGGGAGACCTGGAGGTAGACGCGCACCACACGGTGGAAGATCTGGGCCTTTGTCTGGGTCGCGCCTGGAAGCAGGCCCTGGGAGAGGGCAGGGGTATTCGCCGTTACGGCCAGGCTCTCTTACCCATGGATGAGGCGCTGGTACTCGTGGCCGTGGACTTAAGCGGGCGGCCGTTTCTCGCCTACGACGTTCCGGTAGGGGTACCGCGCCTGGGCGCTCTGGACGCCGAACTGGTGCCGGAGTTCCTGCGCGCTTTTGTACGGGAGGCGGGCTTGACGCTTCACCTGCGCAAGCTGGCCGGGGAGAACGGGCATCACCTTGTCGAGGCGGTTTTCAAGGGGCTGGGGCAGGCGCTGCGGCAGGCGGCCAGCCTTGACCCCCGGCTGGAGGGAGTCCCTTCGACCAAGGGCACGCTGGGGTGGTAAGGGTGCTTGCCATCATTGATTACGGCATGGGTAACCTGCGTAGCGTACAGAAAGCCCTGGAACAGCTCGGTTTTGCGGCCGTAATCACCACGGAAGAGCATCTCGTTTCCCGCGCCGACGGTCTGATCCTGCCCGGGGTGGGCGCTTTTGGCGACGCGATGCGGCGCCTGGCCCAATTGGGGCTGGACAGGGCGCTCAAGGAGGCGGTTGCCGCGGGCAAGCCTTTGCTCGGCATCTGTTTGGGGTTGCAGCTTCTTTTTGAGAGCAGCGAGGAGAACGGCTGGCACGAGGGCCTGGGCATTCTTCCGGGACAGGTGCAGCGGTTTGCGCCGGGGCGAAAAGTGCCCCACATGGGCTGGAACGAAGTGGAGCAGGCGCAGTCCTCCCCCCTTTTTCGCGGCATTCCCGACCGTACGCCCTTTTATTTTGTGCACTCCTATTGCGTTGTGCCGGCCGATCCCGGTCTCGTCCTTGCCCGCGCCCACTACGGCTCTCCTTTTGTCTGTGCCGTAGGGCGCGGTACGCTCTATGGCGTCCAGTTTCACCCGGAGAAGAGCAGCAAATGGGGTTTGAGGCTGCTGGCCAACTTCGGTGCAGCCGCCGAGGGCCAAAAACCTTAAAACAAGCAACTGCCGAGAGCGAGGGGAAGATCCGTGCTGGTCATTCCGGCGATCGATCTCAGGAGCGGGAAATGCGTCCGCCTCTTTCGCGGCCGACCCGACCAGGAGACCGTCTACGACACCGATCCGGTGGCGGTAGCACGTACCTGGGAGGCCCAAGGGGCACCCTGGCTGCACGTCGTCGACCTGGACGGCGCCTTCAGCGGCCGGCCCCGGCACGGGGACGTGATAGCGGCCATTGTACAGGCGGTCGCCGTTCCCGTGCAACTGGGCGGGGGAATACGCACCTGGGAGGCCATCGAAGCGGCTCTGGGGCTGGGCGTCAGGAGGGTGATCCTGGGCACGGCGGCGGTAACCGATCCCGCACTGTTAGCCAAGGCCTGCGCGACGTACGGCGAGGCCGTCGTCGTGGGCATCGACGCCAAGGAAGGCCGGGTGGCCATTGCCGGCTGGGAGACGACGGTGGCCAAAGAGGCGCGGGAACTGGCCCGGGAGTTGCGTGGCCTCGGCGTGCGCCGCATCGTCTATACGGACACGGCACGGGACGGAACCCTGGAGGGTCTCAACCTTGAGGGGATAAAGGCGATGGCCACGGCCGCAGAGATGAAAATGATCGTGGCGGGCGGGGTGGCTTCCCTCGCCGATTTGCGGGCCCTGAAAGAATTGGCGCCCCTGGGGGTGGAGGGAGTGATCCTCGGCCGGGCCCTTTACACCGGCGACGTTCGGCTGGAAGAGGCCCTGGCCGTGGCGGAAGGATAGGCGCGCGGGCGGGATCGCAAGGCGATCGGCGGGAAAGGAGGCGCAAGAAACTGCTGACGAAACGGATTATTCCCTGCCTGGACGTGGACCACGGCCGCGTGGTCAAGGGGACCAAGTTCATTAACCTGCGGGACGCGGGGGACCCGGTGGAGCTGGCCCGCTACTACGACCGGGCAGGGGCAGACGAGTTGGTCTTTCTCGACATCACCGCCTCGGCCGAAGGGCGGGACATCATGCGGGACGTGGTCTGGCGGACAGCGGCCGAGGTATTCATCCCCTTCACCGTCGGGGGCGGCCTGCGCCGCCTGGAAGACATCCGGGCCATCCTGGAGGCCGGGGCGGACAAGGTTTCCTTGAATACGGCGGCGGTGCAGGATCCGCAGCTCGTCGCCGAAGCGGCCGCGCGCTTCGGCAGCCAGTGCATCGTGGTGGCGATCGACGCGCGGCAGGTAGCGCCCGGCCGTTGGGAAGTTTACACCCACGGCGGGCGGCAGGCGACCGGACTGGAGGCGGTGGCCTGGGCGCGCCGGGTTGAGGAGCTCGGCGCGGGAGAGATCCTGCTCACCAGCATGGACCGCGACGGGACCAAGGACGGTTACGACCTGGAACTCACCAGGGCGGTGAGCGAGGCGGTGAACATCCCGGTAATCGCCTCCGGCGGGGCCGGTACCCTGGAGCACCTCTGGGAGGGCCTGGTGCTGGGGAAGGCCGATGCCGTTTTGGCTGCCTCCATTTTCCACTACGGGGAGTACACCATTCGTCAGGCGAAGGAATACCTGGCGGCAAGGGGGGTCCTGGTGCGGCCGTGGCAGGACTAGAGTACGACGCCGCCACCCTGGAACGTCTGGTCTTCGACGAGAGGGGCCTCGTCCCGGCAATCGTGCAGGATGAAGAGGGCAAGGTCTTGATGTTGGCCTACATGAACCGGGAGTCTCTCGCCCGCACCCTGGCAGAGGGCCGCACCTGGTTTTACAGCCGCCGCCGCGGCAGACTCTGGCTCAAGGGAGAAACCTCCGGGCATTATCAATACGTCCAGGCCATTAGTTACGATTGTGACGCCGATGCCCTTCTGGTAAAGGTGCGGCAAAAGGGCGTGGCCTGCCACGAGGGGCATTATTCCTGTTTTCATTATGCCCTGGCCACGGCGGAGGCTGAGGTTATGCCGGAGTCCGGGAAAGGCACGGCTCCGGGATCGCTGGCAGGGGCGTTGGCCGCGTTGGCGGCGGTGATCGCCGCCCGGGAAAGAGAGCGGCCGGAAGGTTCCTACACCGCCTACCTTTTCCATCACGGGGTTGATAAAATAGGCAAGAAGGTGGCCGAAGAGGCGGCAGAGGTGATCATTGCCGCCAAGAACGGAGTCCGCGAAGAGATCGTACGGGAGGCGGCCGACCTCTTTTATCACCTTTTGGTTCTGCTCGCGGCCACGGGGGTGACGCCGGAAGAAGTGGGGGAGGAACTGCTGCGCCGCCGGCAGAGCTTGGGTGCCGCTCCGGCGCAGCCCGAAAAGTACCGCTCCGGTTAACCAAGTGCCGGGACCGGGGCGAACCACACGGGGCGAAAGGAAGTGGCAGGTGGCCTTTCTTGAGCGACATCCTGGCTAAGCTAAACCCGCAACAGCGGGAGGCGGTCGTGCACCCCGGCGGTCCGGTGTTGGTCCTGGCCGGCGCCGGCAGCGGCAAGACCCGCGTCCTCACCCACCGCGTTGCTTATCTCGTCGACGCTTGCGCGGTGCCGCCCGGTCGCATCCTGGCCATCACCTTCACCAATAAAGCGGCCAACGAGATGAAGGAAAGGCTGACAGGTTTAATTGGGGAAAAGGTGCGGAACCTTTGGGTGAGCACCTTCCACGCCGCCTGCGTGCGTATCCTGCGCCGGGACATTCCTGCCCTGGGCTATCCGCGGAGTTTTCTCATCTACGACGAGCAAGACCAACAGAGCCTCATCCGGCGTTGTCTGCGCGAGCTCAACCTGGACGAAAAGCGCTACCCGCCGCGTGCCGTGGCCTTTGCCATCGGCCAGGCGAAGAACCAGCTCTGGACGCCAGAACGCCTGGCCCATGAAGCACGCGACCTCTTTGGCCACCAGGTGGCGCGTATCTATCACTTATATCAGGAGAAGCTAAAGGAAAACCAGGCGCTGGACTTTGACGACTTAATCATGCAGACCGTCCTCCTCTTCCGTGAGCACCCGGCGGTCTTAGAATATTACCAGGAGAAGTTCCTTCATATTCTCGTGGACGAATATCAGGATACGAACCATGCCCAATATGTTTTGGTGAGCCTTTTAGGGGCACGCCATCGCAACGTTTACGTGGTCGGCGATCCCGATCAGGCCATTTACCGCTGGCGGGGGGCAGACGTTCGCAACATCCTCGAGTTCGAACGGGATTATCCGGAGGCACGGATCATCCTGCTTGAGCAGAACTACCGTTCGACCCAGGCCATCCTGGATGCGGCCACGGCGGTCATCCGCCATAACCCGGGACGCAAGGACAAGAACTTATGGACGGAAAACGGCTACGGCTTCCCTCCGGTGGGCTACGAGGCGGCCGATGAGGGGGACGAGGCCAGGTTCGTTGCCGCGGAAATCCTCCGTCTCTGTGCACAGGAGGGGCGCTCTTTTGGGGATTTTGCCGTCCTCTACCGCACCCACGCCCAATCCCGCGTCCTGGAGGAATGCTTTCTCCACCTCGGTCTGCCCTACGAGGTCTACGGCGGTCTACGCTTCTACGAGCGCAAAGAAATCAAGGACCTGCTGGCCTACCTGCGGGTATTGGCCAATCCGGCGGATACGGTCAGCCTGGAACGGATCATCAATGTGCCGCGGCGCGGCGTGGGCGAGGTAACCTGGGTGAAACTGCTGGCCGAGGCAAGCCGCCGGGGAGTGCCCCTCTGGGAAGTCTTGCGGCAGATCGACACCGTTGAGGGCCTGAGCCGGCGGGTGAAACGCGACGTCGGCCGTTTTGTTGCCTTTATGGATGAACTGCGGGCCAAGCGGGAGGAGACCGCACTTACCCACCTGGTAGAAAGATTGCTGGAGGAAAGCGGCTATCTCGCCGCACTTGAAGCCGACCGTAGCGAAGAAGGGCGCGCCCGGCTGGAAAACGTAAAAGAGTTTCTCTCGGTGACCCTCGCTTACGACCGCGAAACCGCGCCGACCGGCAAAAGTCTGGATGACTTCTTGGGGCGTCTCGCCCTGGTGACCGACCTGGACCAGTACCGCGGCGGCGAACGGGTGGTATTGCTGACGCTCCATATGGCCAAGGGTCTCGAGTTTCCCGTGGTTTTCCTGGTGGGTCTGGAGGAGGGTCTTTTTCCCCACGCCCGGGCGCTTTTGGACCCGGCGGAATTGGAGGAGGAGCGGCGGCTGTGTTACGTGGGCATGACGCGGGCGAGGGAGCGCCTCTACCTCACCTGGGCCAGGGAGCGCACTCTTTACGGTTACAGCGATTGCAACGCGGTTTCCCGCTTTGTGCAGGAAATCCCGCCGGACCTGCTGCAGCGAAAGGATTCGGCCGGCCTGCAGGAGGCCGCGGCGCACCCGGAGGCAGGTGGTTTTAGCCCGGGCGAGGTGGTGGAGCACGCGCGCTGGGGCCGAGGAGTAGTGGTCCGGCTGTGGGGAGAGGGCAACGATGCCGAGGTCAGCGTAGCCTTTCCCGAGGTAGGGATCAAACGCCTGCTCTTGGCCTTCGCGCCGCTGCGGAAAGTGGAGAGCGGGGGGTAAAGCGGCGCGCGAAAAGTATTTGCCACGGGAGACGACCTGTCGTGTAGGGTAAGGAGCCAAGGGGGTTTGCCGGGGAAGGATGACGGCACGGGAAAAGCTAAACCTGGAGACGGCGCGGGCGCGGGTAGAAGAACTGCGCCGCGAGATCGAGGAGCACAATTATTACTATTACGTGCTCGATGCGCCCCGCATTAGTGACGCCGCCTACGACGCTCTGATGCGGGAGCTCGAAGCGCTGGAAGCGCAGTTTCCCGAACTGGTGACACCGGATTCGCCGACGCAGCGGGTTGGGGGCCAACCGCTGGCCGCCTTTGGCCAGGTGCGCCACCGCGTACCCCTTTTGAGCCTCGGCAATGCTTTTGCTCAGGGCGAGCTAAGGGATTTCGACCGCCGGGTGAAGCAGGCGGTAGCCGGTCAAGTAACCTACGTGGTGGAACCGAAAATCGACGGCCTCTCCGTAGCCGTCACCTACGAAGACGGCCGCTTTACGGTGGGCGCCACGCGGGGGGACGGTTTCGTCGGGGAAGATGTGAGCCAGAATCTAAAGACGATCGTCAGCCTGCCCCTGCGCCTGCGGCGCCCGGTACCCCTTTTGGTGGCGCGCGGGGAGGCCTACCTGCCAAAAGAGGCTTTTCTGCGCCTCAACCGGGAGCGCGAAGAAGCGGGCGAACCTCTTTTCGCCAATCCGCGCAACGCAGCGGCGGGGAGCCTGCGCCAGCTCGACCCCCGGGTGACGGCGTCGCGGCCCTTGCGGCTTTTCTTTTACGACATCCTTTATCTCGAGGGCGAGGACGAACCTTCTTCCCACGAGGCGGTACTCACCTACCTGCAGGAACTGGGGTTGCCGGTAAACCCCCACCGGTATGTCTGCCATGAAATGGAAGAGGTAATCTCTCTTTGCGTCGCATGGGAAGAACGGCGGCATGAGCTGCCTTACGAAATAGACGGTCTGGTAATAAAGGTCAATAACCGCGGCCAGCAGCGCCTGCTCGGCAGTACCAGCAAGAGTCCGCGCTGGGCCATCGCCTATAAGTTTCCCGCGGAAGAAGCGGTGACCACGGTGGTCGACATTATCGTCCGGGTGGGGCGGACCGGCGTGCTGACTCCGACCGCGGTTTTACAGCCGGTGCGCCTGGCCGGCTCGACGGTAAGCCGGGCGACCTTGCATAACGAAGACTACATCAAGGAAAAAGACGTCCGCCTTGGGGACCAGGTGGTCATTCATAAAGCAGGCGACGTCATCCCGGAAGTGGTGCGGGTTCTGCAGGAAAAGCGAACCGGCAGAGAGAAGCTGTATATCATGCCCCACCGCTGCCCG
>JACIYD010000149.1 GCA_014360105.1 Clostridia bacterium | reverse complement strand
ATGACCGGCGCCCTCGAGGTGGAACAACAGCAAGAGATTGTGCGACGCATTCCGTTGGGCCGTCCCGGTCGGCCGGAAGAAGTGGCGCGGGTGGTGGTCTTTCTGGTCTCTCCGTGGGCAAGTTACCTGACCGGACAGGTCATCACCGTGGACGGCGGCATGACCTGTTGAGAGGGGGTGAGGTCGTGGCAATCTTCGATAAAATAAGGGAGATCATTGTCGACCAATTGGGCGTAGAGGAAGAGGAGGTCACCATGGATACCTCCTTTGAGGACCTCAACGCCGATTCTTTGGATATCGTTGAGCTGATCATGGCTTTGGAAGAAGAATTCGATCTGGAAATCCCCGACGAAGATGCCGAGAAGCTGACCACGGTACGGGCCGCGGTCGAGTACATCAAAGAAAAAACGGCAAACAAGTAGGGCCTTAAGCTCGAGGAGGTAGCTTGCTTGAAGAAGCGGGTGGCCATCACCGGTATCGGCGTGATTTCTCCGGTCGGTATCGGCAAAGACAGTTTCTGGGAGGCGCTGAAAGCGGGCCGTTCGGGCATCGGTCCGGTAACGCGTTTTGCCACCGACGGTTTTCCTACGCGCATTGCCGGTGAGGTAAAGGGGTTTGACCCCGCCGCCTATATGGACAAGAGGGACATAAAGCGCATGGATCGCTTTGCCCAGTATGCCGTAGCGGCGAGTAAAATGGCCGTTGCCGATGCCGGGCTTGAGTTGGAAAAGGAAGAGCGCGAACGCATCGGGGTAGTGCTGGGCACGGGAATCGGAGGCACCGAGACCTTTGAAGAGCAGCACCAGATCCTTTTGGAGCGAGGGCCCGGCCGTATCAGCCCTTTCTTTATCCCGATGATGATCGCCAACATGGGAGCCGCCCAGATCGCCATTCAGCTCGGCCTGGGCGGACTGAATTACACCGTGGTGAACGCCTGCGCCGCCTCGGCAAATGCTCTCGGGGCGGCGCTCCGCACCATCCAGTGGGGCGAAGCGGAGATCGTCATCAGCGGCGGGGCAGAGGCCTCGGTGACCCCCATGGCCCTCGGCGGGTTCTGCGCGATGAAGGCCCTCTCCACGCGCAATGAGGAGCCCGAGCGGGCAAGCCGTCCCTTCGATCGGCTGAGGGACGGCTTTGTACTGGGGGAAGGAGCAGGGGTGCTCGTCCTGGAGGAGCTGGAACACGCCCGGAAAAGAGGGGCAAGGATCTACGCGGAACTGGCCGGTTACGGGTGCACGGCGGATGCCTATCACATTACGGCTCCAGCACCCGATGCCGAGGGAGCGGCCCGGGCGATGCGGCTGGCACTGGCGGACGCCGGCCTCGCTCCGGAAGACGTGGCTTACATCAATGCCCATGGCACCTCTACAGACCTTAACGACCGACTGGAAACGGAAGCCATTAAGAAAGTTTTCGGCCCCCGGGCCTATGCCCTGGCCATCAGCTCGACCAAATCGATGACGGGGCACCTGCTGGGTGCCGCCGGCGCAGTGGAACTGATTGCTACCGTTCTGGCCGTGGAGGAAGGTGTGGTCCCGCCGACCATCAATTACGAGCACCCGGATCCCGCTTGCGACCTCGACTACGTTCCCAATGCCGCACGGCGTCTGGACATCGAAGCGGCGCTTTCAAACTCCCTTGGTTTTGGCGGCCATAATGTCACTTTGGCGGTGAAGAAGTACCGGGGGTAGGCCGATGGACGAGGCGCGGCTGCGACAGTTGGCCGAGTTGGAGCGGCGGTGCCAGGTTGAGCTGAGTGACCGACGGCTGCTCAATACCGCCCTGACCCATGCCACCTATACCTTTGAGAACCGCCACCTGGGGTGGGAGCATAATCAACGGCTTGAGTTCCTCGGGGACGCGGTGCTAGGCATGCTGCTGGCCGAATACCTGTACCGTACCTACCCGGACAAAGCGGAGGGTGAATTGACGCGCATGCGCGCGGCGGTAGCCTGTGAGGCAACGCTGGCCCGCAAGGCAAGGGAACTCGACCTGGGAAGCTTCTTGCTCCTGGGTCGGGGCGAAGGAATGGCCGGCGGCCAGAATCGGCCCTCCATCCTTGCCGACGCCTTCGAAGCACTGGTTGCGGCCATTTTTCTCGATGCCGGTCTGGAGGAGGCGCGCAAGTTCGTCTGGGGACGGTTTGCCCCGGAGTTCGAGCAGCTTCCCTACGTCGATTATAAAAGCGAATTGCAAGAGCTAATCCAGCAACACTATGAGGAAAACGTTTCATACCGGGTGTTGGGCGAAAGCGGGCCCGACCATGATAAGCGCTTTACAGTGGGTGTCTTTTTTCGCGGGAAACTCCTGGCCACCGGTTACGGGAAGAGCAAGAAAGAGGCCGAACAGAAGGCAGCAGCAGCCGCCCTGGAAAAATTGGAGCAGGAATTCCCTTTTGCGCCGTCGAATATAAATAATTTAGATTAAACACATACCAGGGAGGGCTAGGTAAAGGGGGTAAAGGACGTGGAAGTGCTCAAAGTATCGGCACGGTCGAATCCGAAATCGGTAGCCGGAGCGCTGGCGGCGGTTTTTCGGCAGAACGGGAAGGCAGAAATTCAAGCGGTGGGGGCAGGAGCGGTAAACCAGGCGGTTAAAGCTATTGCCATTGCGCGTGGTTTCATTGCTCCAAACGGCATCGACCTTGTAATGATTCCCGCCTTCTCAGAGATTTCAATCGATGGGGAGGAACGTACGGCCATACGCTTCATCGTCGAGCCCCGTTAAAGGGCGGATGGCCAAAGAAATTCCTAGCTGCTCGCAAGAGCAGTTTTTTTATGGTACAATTAAGGACGAGCAATTTCCAGATTATGGAGGACTACCTTGTACATCCGGGAGCTGGAGCTCGTAGGGTTTAAATCGTTTGTTACCAAGACGCGGCTCGAGTTTGCGCCGGGGCTTACGGCCATCATTGGGCCTAACGGTAGTGGCAAGAGCAACCTGGTGGACGCCATGCGCTGGGTCCTGGGGGAGCATAACAGCCGTCTGCTGCGGGCCAACCGGATGGAGGAGGTTATCTTTAACGGGACAAGGCGCCTTAAGCCTTTAAGCCGCGCCGAGGTTTCGCTTACCATCGACAACAGCGACGCGGTCTTGCCCCTGGCCTACCGCGAGGTCAGACTGACGCGGCGCCTCTTCCGCTCCGGCGAGGCAGAGTACCTCCTTAATCAAGCACCCTGTCGCCTTAGGGACATCCAGCAGTTACTCTGGGATACCGGTGTGGGACGACAGGGCTTTGCCATCATTGCCCAGGGCCAAGTCGAGGATTTGCTTGCGGCCACCGCGGAAGAGCGGCGCCAGCTTCTGGAAGAAGTGGCCGGCATCGTGCGCTACCGCCACCGCCGCCAGGAAGCCGAAGAGAAGCTTGCGGAGACCAAAGGGCACCTCCTCCGCCTTCACGACCTGATGGCCGAATTGCAAACCCAGCTTGCTTCGCTTGCCCATGAAGTGGAAGTGGCAAGACGATACCGGCAGTTACTGGAGGAGCTGCAGGAGCTGGAGAAACAGCTTGCCTTCTGGCAGCTAAAAAACCTCGCGCGGCGGCGGGAAGAGCTGGCCGGGCGGCGTGCCGCCCTGGAAGGAGAACTGGCCCGTTTGGAAGAGCAGAGCCGTTGCTTGGAAGAGGCCATCGAGGCCGGAAAACGGCAGCAGGCTCTTCTGGAAGAGGAGCGCGAGCAAGCGCGGAAGGCAAAACAAGACCTGGCGGCCGCCAGGCACCAGATTGCCGTCAGGCTGGCCGGTGAGGGCCAGCGGTTGACCCTCCTTGCCGAAGAACAGGCCAGGCTTAGCCGGGAGCGGGAGGAGTGCGGCAGGCAACGGGAGCAGGTAGAAGAAGAAATCACGCGCAAGGAGCAAGAGCGGCAACAGTTGGCCCAGGAAAGACAACGCCTGGAAACGGAGCACCGCGCGGCGAGAGAGGCGCTCGCGGCAGCCGAGGCAGAGTTGAAAAGCGCCGCCCAACGGCGCGACCAGCGCCAGGCAAGGCTCCACGACCTTTGGCAGGCAATCGTCGCGGCGCAGAACCGGCTGCGCGCCCTAGAGGGGGAGTGGCAGGCCGCCAGAGCACGGGGGCAGCGCCTTGTTACGGAGGAACAACGTCTCACGGAGGAAAAGGCGACGCTTAGCGCGGCCTTGAGCGAGGCGGAGGGCCGTATCAAGGCGAAGCGGGCTGCGCTGGAAGCGCTGGAAGCTGATCTCGCTTCTTTCCGGGAACGTATGGCTGCCTCCCGCCGGCAGTTGGCCGCCCTGGAGGAAGCGGTGGAAAGGCTGCGGCAGACCTGGCAGCAAGAAAAAAACCGGCTGGCCGTCTTGAAGGAGTGGCAGCAGGGCTTCGAAGGTTACCAGCAAGCGGTGCGGGCGGTCCTGCGGGCGCGGGGTAAGTTGTGGGCAGACGGCAGCGGCATTATCGGGGTGGTGGCCGAACTTCTTCAAGTACCGGCAGAACTGGAAGCGGCCATCGAGGCCGCGCTCGGCGGCGCGCTGCAGTACATCGTTACCCAGACGGAAAATGACGCGCAGCGGGCCATCGCCTATCTTAAGGCAAGCGGCGCCGGGCGCGCCACCTTCCTGCCCCTGGACGCCATTCGGCCACGGCGCCTGCCCGTGAACCGAGTGGTCCTTACCTGGAACGGGGTAGTAGGTTTGGCCGCAGAACTGGTACAGACCTCTCCCGCGTGCGCAGCACTTTTACCCCATCTGCTCGGCGATCTTTTGGTGGTGACCCGCCTGGAGGTGGCCCTGGCCATCGCCCGGCGGCTGGATTACCAGGTGCGCCTGGTACCCCTTGAGGGTGAAGTGCTGCAGCCAGGCGGCGCCCTAAGCGGCGGAAGCAGCCGC
>JACIYD010000148.1 GCA_014360105.1 Clostridia bacterium | reverse complement strand
CGTGGCGGAACGGCCGAAGGTTCGGGCAAAGGCCGCCAGGCTCACACCCCGGCGCAGGCGCAGTCCCAGGAACATCGTCTCCGCCATCGCCGTCTTCGCATCTATTTCTTCGCTCTCGGCCACCGGCAGGCGGCCGGCGCGCGTCGCGGCCAGATAGTCCGCCAGGGAGGAAGTATTGGTCCAGCGGCGTTTTGCCATGAAGGAACTTGCCGCCACCCCCAGCCCGAGGTAGGGCCGACGCTTCCAATAACCGAGGTTGTGGCGGCAGGCGTAGCCCGGGTGCGCGAAATTGGAGATTTCGTAGTGGACGAAACCGGCCCGGCGGAGCCGCCGGCAGGCGTAGGTATACATCGCCGCCCGCTCTTCCTCCGGCGGCAGGGTAAGCCGCCCCTCTTCCTTTGCCCGGCCCCAAGGGGTGGTGGGCTCCAGGTGCAACTCGTACAAAGAAAGATGCGTGGGCGCCAGAGCAAGCGCGGCGGCGAGATCGGCGCGCCAGGCGGCGAGATCCTGCCCGGGAAGGCCGTAGATCAGGTCCAGATTGAGGTTGTCAAAGCCGGCGGCCCGTGCCAGACCGACGGCCCGCGCCACGTCGGCAGCCCGGTGCCCGCGCCCGGCGGCGGCCAGTAAGTCTTTCCGAAAGGACTGGACGCCGAGCGAAAGCCGGTTGACGCCGGCCGCCCGCAGCGCCGCCAGGAGCGTGCCGTCGACGCTTTCGGGGTTGGCCTCCACCGTCGCCTCGAGGCCGTCCGGCCAGACGAAATGCCGGCGGATGGCCGAAAAAAGCTCTTGCCAGCAGGAAAGGGGCCAAAGCGTGGGCGTGCCGCCGCCGATATAGAGGGAACGGAGCCTGCCGCGCGCTTGGGCCGCGGTGGCACCAAGCTCCGCCGCCCAAAGAGAAACCTCGCGGGCCAGGGCCGCGGCATAGGCGACCATGGTCCCCCGCTTCACGCCGGCAAAAGAAACGAAGTCACAGTAGGGACATTTCCGTCGGCAAAAAGGAAGGTGGACGTAGAGGCCAAAGCGCATGGCCCCACCTTCATTCCTCAAGGCGCAGCACGGCCATAAAGGCCTCCTGGGGGATCTCTACGTTCCCCACCTGCTTCATCCGCTTCTTCCCCTCTTTTTGTTTTTCAAGAAGCTTGCGCTTGCGCGTTACGTCGCCGCCGTAACATTTGGCGAGCACGTCCTTGCGCAGGGGCTTGACCGTTTCCCGCGCGATCACCTTTTTGCCGATGGCAGCCTGCACCGGCACCTCGAAGAGCTGGCGCGGGATCAGGTTTTTGAGCTTGCCGGTCAACTCACGCCCCCGCTGGTAGGCCCGATCGCGGTGGACGATACAGGAAAGGGCGTCCACCACCTCGCCGTTGATCAGGATGTCGAGGCGCACCAGGTCGGCCTCCTGATAACCGTCCGGTTCGTAATCCAGCGAGGCGTAGCCGCGGCTGCGCGCTTTGAGCTGGTTGAAAAAGTCGTAAATGATCTCCGCCAGGGGCAGGCGGTAGCTCAAGACCACCCGTTCACTCCCCGCGTATTCCATGTTAATGAATTGCCCTCGCCGCTCCTGGGCCAGCTCCATCACCGGCCCGACGTAGGCGGCGGGTACGAGAATGGTCGCCCGGATCACCGGCTCTTCCATGCGGGCGATCTTGTCCGGCGGCGGCAGGCGGCTTGGATTGTCGACCAGTACCACCTGGCCGTCGGTCTGGACCACCCGGTAGGCCACGCTGGGCGCCGAGGTCACCAGTTCCAGGCCGTATTCCCGCTCGAGCCTTTCCTGGACGATCTCCATGTGCAAGAGCCCCAGAAAGCCGCAGCGGAAACCAAAGCCCAAGGCCTGCGAGGTCTCGGGCTCATAGACCAGGGCAGCGTCGTTGAGCTGCAGCTTGGCCAGGGCGTCGCGCAGGCTGGGGTAGGCGTTGTTGTCCGTGGGGTAGAGGCCGCAGAAGACCATGGGCTTGATCCGGCGGTAGCCGGGCAACGGCGCCGCAGCCGGGCGGCTCGCCAGGGTGATGGTATCTCCCACCCGGGTATCCTGGACGTTGCGGATGCCGGCGGTGAGGTAGCCCACCTCCCCGGCCCTAAGCACCGCCACCGGCTCGCGCCGGGGAGTGAAAATGCCCACTTCGTCCACCTCAAACTCCAGGCCGCTGCTCATCAGACGAATGCGGTCGCCGCGCCGTACCTCGCCGTCGAAGACGCGGATGTAGGGTACAGCACCGCGGTAATTATCGAAGGTGGAATCGAAAATGAGGGCGCGCAAGGGTGCCGCCGACCGCCCCTGCGGCGGCGGGATCCGCCGCACAATCGCCTCCAGGATCTCGGCCGTGCCCCAGCCCATTTTGGCCGAGGCGAGAATGGCGTCACCGGCGTCCAGGCCGATAATCTGCTCAATTTCCCGCCTGGTTCTTTCCACGTCGGCGCCGGGAAGGTCGATCTTGTTGATCACCGGGATAATCTCCAGGTTCTGCTCGATGGCGAGATAGGCGTTGGCGAGCGTCTGCGCCTCCACCCCCTGGCTGGCATCGACCACCAAAAGCGCCCCCTCGCAGGCGGCCAGGCTTCGCGATACCTCGTAGCTGAAGTCTACATGACCGGGGGTGTCGATCAGATTGAGGTGGTAGAGGCGGCCGTCAGCCGCCCGGTACTGCAGGCGCACCGCCTGCAGTTTAATGGTAATCCCCCGCTCGCGTTCCAGCTCCATCTGGTCCAGCACCTGGTCGGTCATGATGCGCGGATCGATGGCGCCGGTATATTCCAACAGCCGGTCGGCCAGGGTAGATTTGCCGTGGTCGATATGGGCGATGATGCAAAAATTGCGGATCAACGGCGCCGTCAAGCTTTGGTTCCCCCTTGTTCCGCTGTTCATTATAGCATTGGGCGTCAAGGGGGAACAAGGATGCGGCTCGTGCGCCCGGCGCCGCGACCAGCTTGGCCGTCCATGGCTTTCGGCCGGCTTGCGCGAAAAGCCCGGCTCGCCGCGATGCCAAAAGTTTTGCGCCGGGAGGCAAAGGCCGCCCAAGGAAAGCAGGGATAGTCAGGAGAGCGCCCCTTGCGCTAGCCCGCGCTCGCTTTAGCGGCCCAGGCGTCGCCTAACCAGTTGCCAGGCCTGGCCCGTCTCCTCCATACGCAACGCTACGGCAGCCAGCAGGAAAACGCCAAGGGCGACGGCGAGGGCCGCTCCCACCTGTTGCACCTGGCCGAGCTTGCCCAGGAGCAAGACCTGTGGCTCCAGGCGTCCGGCCACCGTCCAGGCGGCGCTGGCGGCCAACAACGCGGCTACCAGGCTCTTAGCTGCGGAGAGGGCAAGGCGCCGGCCGCCCATGGGTCCAAGGCGGCGCCGCAGCAGGAAGAGGAGAAGAACCATGTTAAAGATGCCGGCCAGGGAATAGGCCAGCGCCAGGCCGCCGTGACCCAGGCGACCGATGAGGATGAGGTTGAGCCAAATGTTGAGCGCGATGGTGAACATGCCGACCAGCATCGGCGTCGCCGTGTCCTGAACGGCATAGAAAGCACGGTTCAGCAACTGGAGAGACCCGTAGGCGACGATGCCCACGGCGTAAAAAAGGAGGGCGTAGGCCGTGGCCTGGGTGGCCGCCGGCGTGAACCTGCCCTGTTCGAAGAGGAGGCGGACGATGGGTACGCCGAGCGCCATCAGGCCGAGGGTGGCCGGCAGCATGAGAAAGAACATGGAACGCAGTCCCTGGGCAAGGGTGTGTCGGTAGGCGGCATATTTTCCCTGAGCCGCCTGGGCGGTGAGGCTGGGAAAGGCAGCCACCGCCAGCGCCACGGCAAAAGTACCTACGGGCAACTGCATCAGCCGCTGCGCCGTACGCAGCGCGGCCACAAGGCCGGGAGCGAGGGTCGAAGCCAGATTCTGGTTGACGAAGAGGTTAAGCTGGGTGACGGAGAGGCTGGCAAGCACCGGGACCATCAGTTGCCAGAGCCGCCGCACGCCGGGATGGGAGAGATCGAAGCTGAAATGGTAGCGCAGGCCGCGCCGCAAGAGCGGCGGGAGCTGCACGAAGAAGTTGGCCATCGCCCCGACAACCACGCCCAAAGAGAAGGCCATGATACCCAGATAGGGCGATAAAAACCACCCGACGAGAATAATCCCCAGGTTATAAAGGATCGCCGCGGCCGCGGTCGCGGTGAAGTACCGGTAGGAGTGGAGCACGCCCATGGTGACCCCGCTCAATGCCATAAAAAAAGCCTGGACAAACATGATGCGCGTCAGCGTCACCGCCAGGCGCATGGTCGGCGGGTCGAAGCCGGGCACCAAAAGCCGCATTAATTGCGGCGTGTAGAAAAGCCCCAGGCCGATGCCGAGGAGCATGAGCACGATAACGAAGTTGAAGACGATGCTGGCGACCTTCCAGGCCTCGTCTTCCTGGTCAGTGGCGAGATACCCGGCAAAGACGGGGATGAAGGCCGAACTTAAGGCGCCGCCGACCAAGAGCAGGTAAAGGAAGTCGGGAATGGAAAAGGCTGCCTGGTACGCGTCGGTAATGTTGTTTTGGCCGAAACGGGCGTAAATGAGAACGTCCCGCACGTAACCCAGGATGCGGGAAACGACCATGGCAAACATCAAGAGGCCGGCGGCGTCGGCGATTTTTTCTCCGCGGACCACTGGCAAAAACTCCCTCGCACTCAACCTTCCCCATTATACCACTAGATCACTTCCTTTAATACCCGCGCCAGCAAGCGCGCCGCGGCCTCGGCCTCGGCCAGCGTGTTCAGGTGGTTGCCCATTTCCACCAGGATGGCACGCGGGTGGAGGTGCTGGTTATAGCGTCCCTACGACGTGTCCATCGTGCTGGCCAGCGAGCTGCCGTCGGGT
>JACIYD010000147.1 GCA_014360105.1 Clostridia bacterium | reverse complement strand
CCGCCTGGTGTGCGAGGCCTTGGCCTGCCTGAGCACGGACAACCTCACCGTGATCGTCCTCGACCTTCGGTCGGTGACGGCAGAGCTTGCGAGGGAAAAGATGCGGGTTCTGTCCGTGCTGGACCGGGCGGTGGGACGGCACGCTTAGGAAATCGGTGCCCGTTTTTCGGCCCGGTGCTTCCCTCAAGGAAGCGGTCGGCAAGCGGTAAGGCCAGTACATACTGTGCGGAAAGCTGCTGCCCAGCCACAGCAGGCAACAGTGCTTGCTGCTTTTCTTTGAAGGCCCGCACGGGGAAGTGGCAGGCCTACTGTAGACCCTCTTTAGCGGCGTCCGGGGTCGTTGACGGCCTGTTGCGCCAGGTTATATCTCGTTTTTTCGGGCACCGGGTTTCCCTCGAGACGCCTCTGTGACCACCAAGGGGGAGGCGGTCCCATGCTCTACGAACTCTGCCGGCAGCGGCCGGCGGCCGAAGTTCTGCGGCTCTGCAGCGGCTGCTTCAAGGCGCACCCGGAACTCGGGCGAAAAAGGGCGGAGGATGCGCACCGGCTGAGCCGGAGAGGGTTGTCTCCCTTTGGGCGCTGCGGTGATTGCGGCCGGCCGAGTACGACCTCGACGATGCCAAGTTCAACGCTGACGGCAAAAGGTATAACGTCGCCTGCTTCCTCTGCCAGCAAGCCGCGGAGAAAGCGCTCAAGGCCTACCTTATCTCCATCGGCGGCGATCCGTGGGGGCACTCCGTTGCCGAGCTGGTGGAGAGGGTCGCTCGACCATTTTGTGGGGCGGGTCCTCGACTTGCTAGACATGGGGAACTACTTGTCGTGCCGCTGGACTGAGGGCGGGTTGATGACGGAGCTAGGTATTGGATAGAATAAAAACGCTCGGTTCATATTATACCTGCCGACCCGAACCTTAGTCACGCTTGCGCGCCGGGCCGGGCGAAGGAGGTCCCCGACTTGGACAATCACCCAATCGAGGGATTGATGAAGACGGCCCTCGAAAGCATCAAGCAAATGGTCGATGTCAATACGGTTATTGGCGAAGCCGTCGAAGCACCGAACGGTACGGTCATCATCCCCGTTTCCCGTGTTAGTTGCGGTTTTGTCGCCGGCGGCGGCGAGTACGAGTTGGGCGAAGGCCAGAAAAGCCTCCCCTTCGGCGGCGGGAGCGGCGCCGGTGTATCGGTGGTTCCCATCGGATTCCTGGTGGTGGGGCCATCGGTACGCTTCCTACCCGTGGAGACGAACGCAGTGATTGACCGGCTGCTAGACCTGGCACCGGAACTCATTGAGAAGCTAAAGCGGAGATTCGTCACCGAGGAAAAGCTCAAAGACGGGGATAATGTAAACATCGAAGTGCAGGACATCAGGGTGCGCCAGTAAGCAAGGAAACCGGAGCGGAGGTTGGACCCAAGTGCGGGGGAGGCCCAGGCGGGGCCCGGCGATCCTTTTTTTGCTTTTGTTAGTTTTGTTTGCTTTTCCGCCACCGGCAAGGGCGAATGCGGCAGGGGCGCCGGAAGTGGAAGCCAAGGCGGCCGTCCTCATGGACGGCGCAAGCGGCCGTATCCTCTACGCAAAGAATGCGCATTTACCTCTCCCTCCAGCAAGCACAACCAAAATCATGACCGCCATTCTCGCCCTCGAAAACGGTCAGCTAGGCGATCGCGTACGTGTCAGCCGGCGGGCGGCCGAAACAGCCGAGGCTTCCATTTGGCTGGAGGAGGGCGAAGAACTGAGCCTTGAGGATCTACTCTATGCGCTCTTGCTACAATCCGCCAACGACGCTGCTGTGGCTATTGCCGAACATATCGGCGGCAGCCAGGAGGAGTTTGTCGCCCTGATGAACCGCCGTGCCCGGGAACTAGGGGCGCGCCAGACCCATTATGCCAACCCGCACGGTCTTGACGACCCGCAGCATTACAGTACTGCCTACGACCTGGCCGTTCTCGCGAGGCACGCCTTGGCACTACCCGATTTTCGCCGCTTTGTGTCCACGCCGAAGAAGACCATCCCCTGGCCCGGCCATCCCTGGGACCGGGTGCTCCACAACCGCAATCGGCTCCTCCAGGGAAGCGAGGCGTACCCCGGAGCCATCGGCGTCAAAACCGGCTACACGCAGAAAGCGGGCTCCTGCCTGGTGGCGGCGGCGCGGCGCAACAATTTGGAGCTGATTGCCGTGGTTCTAAATTCGCCGAATATGTATCAAGAGATTAAGTCCTTGCTGGACTACGGCTTTGCCTGCTACCAACCGACACTGGTAGCTGCGGGCAACGAGCATCTGGCCGTCTTGCCCGTAAGCCGGGGGAAAGCAAGACGAGTAGGAATAGTACCGGAGAAAGATGTGCTGGTAGCTCTTCGGCCGGGAGAGGAAAGGCGGTTGATCACCGTCCTGACGCTCCCGGAGAGGCTTGAGGCCCCCATCTCCCGAGGCCAGGTAGTGGGCAAGCTCCAGGTAAGGTTAGGCGACGAAGCCCTAACTACTGTCGATCTGGTTGCCGGAAAGACGGTTTCCCGGCGCTCCTTCTGGTCCTACTTCGTTGAGGCCCTCCTTAGTATCTTTTCGCTCGGCTAAGCCACGAAGCGAACGTGAAGCATTGGGGGGGCCGTGGCGGTTCTACCTCTTGTCCCCAGCGCATAAGTATTACCAGATGGTAGGCAAGGGGTGAACCGTGGCGTGGTCAACATTATTTGGCTGGCTCTCCTTACCGGCGGTGTCGGGGTGGCGGCTTGGAGCGGCCGGACGGAGGTCGTTAACAAGGCTGCCCTGGACGCCGCACGTAGCGCGGTGACGCTCGCCCTTGAACTGATCGGGGTAATGGCCCTCTGGCTCGGCCTCCTGCGCATCGCGGAGGAAGCCGGCCTGGTGGGTTTGGTGGCACGCCTTGTCCGACCTTTTGTCCGTTTTCTCTTTCCGAGTGTGCCGGCCGGGCACCCGGCATTGGGCGCCATCATCATGAACTTGAGCGCAAGCTTCCTGGGCCTCGGGAATGCCGCCACGCCGTTTGGCCTAAGGGCGATGCAAGAGCTCCAAAAACTCAACCCCAGGCCCGAGGAAGCGAGCGAAGCGATGTGCACTTTTCTCGCCCTGAACACTTCCTGCATTACGCTTATTCCCACTACCATCATCGGTTTGCGCGCGGCGGCCGGGTCCGCGAACCCTACGGAAATTATCGTCCCCACGGTCCTTGCGACCTCCTGTGCCACCGCAGCCGCCATTGTAGCGGACCAGTTCTTGCGCCGTCATTATCGCAACCGCTGAAGTGCCGGCGTGGTGGCCGGCTCTTGCGTTAGGCAGGGGAAGCTTCTTGCCCTCGCTGGCCGAAGCCTCTAACTGGGTCGTACCGCTTCTTTTCCTCCTCATCCCCCTCTCGGGGTATTGCCGCGGCGTTAAAGTCTACGAGGCCTTCGTACGGGGTGCAGAGGAAGGCTTTGGCACGGCAGTGAGAATCATTCCGTTTCTGGTGGGGATGATGGTGGCCATTGCCGTCTTTCGTGCTTCGGGGGCCATGGATCTGCTTTCGGAGTTTTTAAAACCGGTCTTGGTACCGCTCGGGATGCCGGCGGAAGTGCTGCCGCTGGCCATCATGCGTCCCCTTTCCGGCGGCGGTGCGCTCGGCGTGGCGGCCGAAACCATCAGTCGGTATGGACCCGATTCTTTCCTTGGCCGCCTGGCTTCGGTGATGCAGGGCAGCACGGATACGACCTTTTATGTAGTCACCATATATTTCGGCTCGGTCGGTATAACCCGCTACCGCTATGCCGTGGCCTTGGGCCTTACGGCCGATATAGTAGGCCTCTTGGCCGCACTTTTTATTTGCCGCTGCCTGTTCCAGATATAGCGCGCTAAATACTAGGCTAAATCTTGCTCCAGCCGGGGTTATAAATAAGGCCTCATAGGGCATTGCTGCCCACGGATCGGACTAAAGAAGGCGGCGGTTATGCTTAAAGAAGTCGATGTACTTTAGGATATAATTAAGCTCGCCGCTGCTAAAGTCACGGACTGCTCTAAGTACGGCTTGCACTTGTGGGTCGCGTAGTGCTTCAAGGACCCCTGGACTTAAAGATGATAGAAGATGGGTGAGGTCCTCCTGCCTCATGAAGAAGTACGAGATGGAAACACCAAGAGCGTTAGCTATGCGCTGGAGGGTATCGAGTAACGGTACGGTCTGGTTGTTTTCAATTTGGCTTATCAGTCCGGGTGAAACCCCTGCCTTCTCGGCAAGGGAGGTTACAGATAGGCCTTGCTTTTCTCGGGCTTGCCGCAGCTTTGAACCAAGTTCGGTTAAGTTGTCTATACCGTCGAGAAAATACCTTATGGGAACGTTCAGAGCTTCGGCTATTTTTTCCAATTGCTCGAGTTCGGGGTGTGCCAGCCCCCTTTCAAAAGCTTCTAGCGTAGCTATAGGAATCTCGCTGATTTCTGCCAAATCATACAGATTGAGACCGCGGGCTTCACGGAAAAACCTGAGCTTGCTGGCAAACGTATCAGGATGGTCTTCCAGGAGCAAATAGGACACCGATATGTTTAATACTTCGCTGATCTTTTTTAGCATAGGTATAGTAGGTCTTTTCAAGTTGCGCTCGACACTACTCAAATAAGAAGGAGAAACGTTGAGCCTTTGGGCTACTTGCGTTAACGTGAGGCCTCTCTCTTTACGATAGTCTCTTATTATGGTCCCGATGTGCATATATACTGGCTCTCCTTTCCAAGGCGAGGGGTGGGCGCATTCAAGGTTATTTTACCTTGATCATCTGACTTTGTGAAGACCATCACCCATAATTAGCCAAAGTCAAATCCAAGTAAACCAGTTACACCTTCTTTTCAACCATTCAGGTATAAAAATAGACCATTCGCC
>JACIYD010000146.1 GCA_014360105.1 Clostridia bacterium | reverse complement strand
ATCGCGGCGGATGAGTTCCCGGGCCACGCCCACGTTCATGGCGTCTTGAGGCCCGTTGCCCAGGCTGGTGCAGCTTACCAGCACCACCACCCCTTTGAGGCTGCCGCTCTTGATGGTGGCCAACAGCGGCTCCAGCGTCCCTCCCAGGGCTTGCAGCACCGCTTCGGTGGAAAAACCGGTGAGGATGCGGACCTTGCGCAGGTTACGGGCCGTTGCTTTACCCTGCCGCCGGCGGAAGTTCTCCACCGCCAGCGCAATGAGGCGGCGGGCCTGCTCGTTAACCCGGGGCGGGTCGTAATCCAGGTGCTCTACGCTGCCGGAAATGTTAACCAGCGGCGACACCGACACCAAGGTTACGCCGTATTTCTCGGCGTAGAGCCCCAGGCTGGGCAGGGAGCAATTCATGTCCATGGCCACCAGGTCCACGGCGCCGGTAGCCAGGGCGTACTCTTGCGTAATCCAGTTGCCGGTAAGCCCGCGGAAAACCTCGTCGGAGGCAAAGCGTTGCATTAGTTCCTGCCCGGTCTCGATGGAGCCGATAATGCGTACTCCCTTGGCCCCGGCCGCGCGGGCCATTTGCTGGATCTCCGGCTGCCGGGCCACTTCAATGAGGGCCGCGCCCACGAAGGGTTCGTGCCCGTGGGGAAGAACGTTCACGTAGTCCGGGTCCAGGATCCCCAGATCTACTTCCGCCTCGTGCGGTTGGGGTGTGCCGAAGAGGATGTCCTGTATCATCTCCAAGGGAATGAGAGTGCCGTAAACCGTGGCCAGGCCCAGGCGCAGGCCGGCTTTGGCCAAGGTTAGGTAGTAGCCGTCAATGCTGGTCATGGTGCGGGTGGTGGTCTCTAACAACTCGTACAGCGGGCCGCCCGGAAGCAGGTCCAGTTCCCGCCAGACCTTCCTTCTGGTTGCGGGTGCCAGCTTTTCTACCAGGGTAAGGGGGTTGGCGGTGTCTTGGTGCAGCGAGGCGAGCACGGCCTCGGCCAGGGCTAAAGCCCGCTCGGCTTTTCCTCCCGGCGGCAGGTCGAATTGATCGGCCAGCCAGTGGAGCTTGGCTTCGTCCCGGACGGCGAACGGCGTTTGGCCGGCGGCGGTGAGCTTCAGGGTGCGGGCGGCCTCCTTTGCGTGATAGGTGTAGGCCGCGGCCCCGAACTTGGCCCGGTGGATGAGGTTGCGCATCGCCATGCCGGCCCCGTCAATACCGCAGGTGCCGCGCTCGAGCTTGCCCGGTATGACGCGGCAAGGGCCGTTGCTGCACAACTGGCAGCTCAGTCCCCGATAGCAAAACTGCTTGCAGCGCACCTTTTCCTGTTCCGCCCAGCGGTCGGCAACGTTGGTGAGCCCCTCGGCCTTGAGGCCCTCATAGATCTGGTTCACATTCTCGTGGTAACTGATCATTGCCCGTCCCTCCCTCAAGCTTTTTGATGCTCTCGGACCTCGCCGTCGATGCCTACCATTACGGTTTCCAGCGGGATCGGCCGCGCCGCGGCCGCCAGAGCCTCCTGGACCAACCTTACTAGCCCGTGGCAGCAGGCCACTTCGGTGTATGCTACGGTGATACGGCGCGGTTGGGCTTCGGCCACCAGGTCCTGCAGCTTTTGGCGGTAAACGGCTGCATTGTCCAGCTTAGGGCAACCCACGGCCATTACCCTACCCTTCGCCAAATCCTGGTGGAATCGCTCATAGATAAACGGGACGCAGTCGGCGACCACAAGGAGATCGGCCTGACGAAAGTAAGGGGCGGTAGGCGAAATCAGGTAGAGCTGCACCGGCCACTGTCGCGCCGCGCCGTCGGCCGCCTCGAGTCCGGAAGTTTCCGCGCAGGAGCAGGCCGGCGAACCGCTTCCCGCCTCTTCGGGCTCGCAGGGTACCGGCCCCTGGTGCCGCGCGGCCACGGCCGGTTGGGGGTGGGGGTGGGCGGTGATCTCCCGGGCGTCATAAGCCTCGGCCTCGCGTTCCTCGATTGTCAGTGCTCCTTGGGGACAGGCACCGAGACAGGCACCCAGACCGTCGCAGTAACTCTCCCTTACCAGCCGGGCCTTGCCTTCTACCAGGGCCAGCGCTCCCTCGGGACAGGCGACCAGGCAGGCGCCGCAGCCGTTACACTTCTCTTCGTCAATGCGGACGATGTTTCTCTTGGCCATTAGCTCCTCTGCCTCCTTCCCCGGCGGTCAGTCGCTCGTAGAGTTCGTCGCCCAGGCACTGCCTGGCGTACCGGCACCACTGGGCGCAGGATTGCCGGTCGTTGTAGACCGTGAGGCCGCATTTTTCGCACTTGACCTTAACGTCTACCGAAAACACCTCCACTTCCGACCCGCATTGGGGGCATTTCTTAATCTTGAGTTCCGGGGTGCGTAGGAACCCCGCTCCCGGACACTGGGCCAGCATGGGGGTACCTCCTTCCCCTCGCGGCGGCCCGTAACCGCCGTTAGGTTTGTTCTGCTAAAAGCTAGCAGCAAGAACCGTGCCAGGCCTAACCGGCCGCCTCCCGAGCGGCCGGGGACAAGCTCTAACCCGAAAAGCCCTGCCATACTTAGCTCCTACGCCCTCCGAAGCCGACACCGGGGTCGGCGCGGCACTTACTGTCTCAAGTACTTAACGAGACAAGCGGGGACGGGGGTGGCGAAACCCCTTCGCGCTAGGGCAAGGCAATGTTTCAGGCCTATGTCTCATAAGCACCCCGAGTGAGACAGCCAGGCGACGTTATGGTGGTAGGGATGGTCTAGAGAAACCGAAGGTTGGAGGAGAAAAGCGTTAGTCTTTAGGAGGGAGGTGCTGCCGGAGATAACGGTACAGGGTGGCCCGGCTTACGCCTAATAATTTAGCGGCCCGAAGCTTGTTGTCGCCGGCCGCTTCCAGGGCCTTCTCGATCGCTTCGGGAGTGAGCTTGGCGCGCAAGCGGGCCGGAGCCGGCACGCGTTCTCTTACGGTAATTTCCGGGGGAAGGTGTTCGGGCTCGATAACACGACCCGGACATTTCACCAGAGCAAAACGGATCGCGTTTTCAAGCTGGCGCACGTTGCCGGGCCAATGATAGTCCATCAGGGCGGCCAGAGCAGAGGACGAGAGCTTTACGGCCGACCGCTGCTCTTCGGCCGCGTAGCGCTCCAGGAAGTGAGTGGCCAGCAGGGGAATGTCGTTTCTTCTTTCCCGCAAGGGCGGCAGGTTAATAGGCACCACGCACAGCCGGTAGTACAGGTCTTCCCGGAATTCGCCCCGCGCTACCAGCTCCTTGAGGTCGCGGTTGGTGGCGCTGATCACCCGTACCTGTACCTTAACCGTCCTTTCGCCGCCCACCGGCTCGAACGTGCCTTCCTGCAGCACCCGCAAAAGTTTTACCTGCGTGGCGGCCGGCAGTTCACCCACTTCGTCCAGGAAAATGGTACCGCCGTCGGCCAGGGCAAAGCGGCCTTTTTTGTCGCGGATGGCGCCGGTGAAGGCTCCCTTGACGTGGCCGAAAAGCTCACTCTCCAGCGTGCCCTGGGGCAGGGCGCCGCAGTTCACGGCCACAAAGGGGCCCCGCGCCCGCCATCCTTCGCGGTGGATGGCGGCGGCCACCAGCTCTTTGCCCGTCCCGGTTTCGCCCTGAATGAGCACCGGCGCATTGCTGTTGGCTACGGCGCGGATGAGGTCGAAGATCTGGAACATCTTGTGGTCCCGGGTGATGATACCGGCAAACTCCTGCTTTTCCCCCAGCCGCCGCTCCAGTTCGAGCAGGCGGGTCTGGTCGTGGTAGGAAGCCAGGACGCCCACGGTGCGGCCGGCGTTATCGCGCATGGGCACCACGGAGACTTCCACCTGTCTCGTTTCCCCGCTCTTCGTGGTGATGTTGACGCTGTAGCCGGTCTGGCGTTCCGGCACGCAGGCGCCGCTTTCCTGGAAAGAGCACTTGTGGCCGCAGAAGCCGCCGGGAAACACGTCGTAGCAATCGCGTCCCAGCACTTCCTCGCGGGCGTACCCGGTGATCCGTTCCGCCGCCCGGTTGAAGAAGAAGATGCGCCGGGAAAGATCGTGGGCCACCAGACCCTCGGCCAGGCTGTCGAGCACGCGCGTGGCGTTCTCTTTCAGGGTGAGCAGGGCATGGAAATAGCCGTCACGGAAAAGGGTCTCCACCCTCACCCGGACCTGGTCGCGGCAGCGGCGCATCGCCTCAAGCAGCGCCTCCGGCGCCTGCGGTGTGGCGAGCGGGTCGTCCAGGTTCCACCAGAGGACGCCGTGCAGACCGTGCAAGGCCGGGTACTGCTCCCGCACCCGGGGGCTGAGCACCACCACCAAGTCAAAGCTCTGGCCGCCCAGTTCGCCCAGGGAAAAGCCCGGGCCATCCGTCACGGCAACTCCAACCTCTGCTAATACTTGGGAGACCATAGGGTGGACGACGCCATTCCGGTACCCGGCGCTTATGGCCTCCAAAGGGAAGGGGGCCATGGCGACGGTGAAGGCCTGCGCCATGCGGGACCGGCAGGCGTTGTTTTCGCCCACAAAGAGGATCTTCGGCATGTTATCCGTCCCCTGCTCCTCGCGAGCGGAACCGTTTTCTTGTGCTCATGCTTCTGCCATACTGCTCTCTCTATTCTAGCCGAACCCCTTCGGACAAGTCCAGACCCGTTCTGCCGGGGCGCCGCTCTACGGCCGCCCGCGCCGGAGCCGCATCCGAGGAGGCCGCGGTTCGCCCGTTCAATGCGACCGGCCTACGGCGGGCCCTCACTGGAACGGCGCGGGGTGCCGCCTTGACGCGCGGGGGAGGGGGGGGGGAGGGTGGTATCTCGTTGGAGGGACCTGCACCGCTTCTGCTCCGCTTCCACACCGCTTGGTTACGCCCGGGGTGTGCGACGGCCGGCACCGGGAGCCCACTTTCGGCCCATATGTTGGCAGGATCTGCCGCACCCTAGCAGGGCCGCTTCAGCTACAACTTCGAGCAGCCGCGCGAACTCCTCTAGG
>JACIYD010000145.1 GCA_014360105.1 Clostridia bacterium | reverse complement strand
ACTGGTGCTCGAGCTGAGCTTGAGGCGGGCTCCCGGCTCGTGCGCGCCCTCCATGGCGCCGCGGGAGCTATTGGCCATCCGTGGCCTTCGGTCGGCTTGCGCCCTCGCCCTCGCGAAAAGCTCGCTCACCGCGACGCGCGAAGTCTTGTGCTGTGAGCCAAAGACCGCCCGACAAAAGTGGGGATACGCCAGACGTTCGATGACCGATCCCCAGCGGGATATTTGTGGGCCAGTTTACAAAATACCGCCTATTTTCTTGCGGGAAGGTTTTGTCGTCTTCGCGCCGAAGAAAACCATCAAAAGGAAACTTGATCTTACCGAGGTGTCCCAGCCGTGCTTTCACCCAAGCAACTGGAGCAATTGGAACGTGTCTTTTGCGCGCAGCGGGTCGCCGTAGTGGGAGCAGGAGAGGCACCGGGCAAGGTCGGGTACAATATCCTGGAAAGCCTCTTGCTCGGCGGCTACCGGGGCCGCATCTACCCCGTCAATCCCCGGTTGGAGAACGTCCTGGGGCTAAAAGTCTACCCGTCGTTGCGCGACCTGCCGGAACCCATCGATCTTGCCGTCATTGCCATCAACCAGTACGCTACGGTGGAGGTCCTCGCGGACTGTGCCGCCCAGGGCGCGCAGGGCGTCACCTGCGTGGCCGGCGGCTTTCGTGAACTCGGTCCGGAAGGGGAAAAACTTGAAGAAGACTTGATCAACAAGGCCAACGAGTTCGGGCTCTTGCTCATTGGGCCCAATACCCTTGGGTTCCTTAATCCGTGGCAGCGTCTGAACACCACCTTCTACCCCATGCCGATGAAGGCCGGGCGTGTCGCTTTCCTCAGCCAGAGCGGGGGTGTGGGCCTCACCATTATTTACCGCGCTTTTGACGAGGACCTTGGCCTCAGCAAGTGGATCGGCTGCGGCAACCGCAGCACCCTTGCTTTCAGCGATTACCTCCAATACCTGGCCCAGGATGCCCAGACCGATGTCATCGGCATTTTCATGGAAGGGGCCGAAGATGCGGCGCGCCTGGTGGCGCTGGCCCGCGAGATCGTGCGGGCAAAACCGATCGTCCTTTATAAGGTCGGCCGCAGTAAGGCGGTAGATTATGCCGCCCTCACCCATACGGGCAGCCTGGCCGGTTCCTACCGGGTCTACCGCGACATCCTTGAGCAGGCGGGGATCATTGTGGTGGAAAGCGTCGAGGAACTGATTGCCGCCTGCAAGGCCCTGGCCCTTTCTCCCCTGCCACCGGTTGACGGCGTGGGCATCCTCACCCACACCGCCGGCCCGAGCATTGTGGCCATGGACGAACTGGCGCAGCGAAACTGCCCCGTTCCGCCCTGGCAAGCGGAAACCATCCAGGCCATTCGCGAGCTGATCCCCAACCCGCCGACGGTGATCAAGAACCCCCTCGATCTGCCCGGCGTCGGCTTCGACGCGCCTACCTACGGCAAGGCGGCCGAAACCCTGCTGGCCGACCCCAACGTCGGCAGTCTCCTGGCCATCTTTACCCATAGTCGTTGCTGGCGTTACCCCAACACCGAACTTATTACCCTGCGGCAGCGCCAGCCAAAGCCCATCGTCGCCCTCTACGTCTCGCCCGTCGCCGGCGTGGCCGAGGCGCGGCCCTGGCTCCAGGACCGGGGCATACCGACCTATACCGACGGTAAGGCGGCCGCCTGGGGCCTGGCAGCACTCCACCGCTATCGCCATATCAGGTCCGCGGCGGCTACAGCGGACGAAGAGCGCTCCGTCCAACCCGGGGCGGAAGTGGAGCAGCTCAAGACACGCGGCACACAACCAGAGTGGCTTACGGAAGCGGAGAGCAAGGCGGTGCTGGCAGCCGCCGGCATTCCCGTACCGGCTTGGCGGGAAGTTGCCAGCGAAGAAGAGGCGGCCGCGGCGGCCACCGCTCTTGGCTTCCCCGTCGTCCTCAAGGTTCTTTCCTCCAAGATTCTCCACAAGGCCGATATCGGCGGCGTCCGCCTCAATCTCGACAGCGCCGCTGCCGTACGCCAAGCCTACCGCGAGGTGCTGGAACGTGCGCGGGCGATCGACCCAGAGGCACGGGCCACGGTGCAGGAAATGGCACCCCCGGGAGTTGAGGTGATCGTGGGGTTGGCGCCGGATGCCCATTTTGGCCGGGTTCTGATGTTCGGCTTGGGGGGCATCTTTACCGAAGTGCTGGAAGACGTCGTCTTCGCCCTGCCACCACTCGGCCAGCGGGAGGCGCGGGCCCTTCTGGAGAGAATCAAAGGGTGGCCCCTGCTTACCGGCTACCGCGGGCAGCCGGCGGTTGATCTGGAGCAACTAACCGACCTCATCTGGCGCGTGGGCCAACTGGCTGCCGCCAATCCCGCCATTGCCGAGATGGACCTTAACCCGGTCGTTGTCTACCCGCGCGGGCTCAAGGTGCTGGATGCACGCCTGCGTCTTGCCCCCCGGCCATAGGCAAACGCCCCTCGGCACTTAAAGAAAAACGGCGGGCTTTTCGCGAGGGCGGAGGCGGGGCCAGGGCGCCATCCTCAGGCGATTTCCGGCGGTATGGAGGCCGCATGGGCCGGGCGCCCGCGCCCAAGGGCCGGCGCAAGTCTCAATCCTTACCCTTAGTGGACCGTCTCCCTGCCCGTCGCCACCTCGTAGTGGAAGTACGCGTCGCGGGGTTTATCCTGCAGGTAGAGGTGGCGGTAAACCCCCGGTGTCTCTCGCACCCGGCCGTACTCCGCCCGCGCCTCTTCCTGGCAATGCGGACACGCCCGCCACGGAATGGAGATGGCGTAGACGGTTTCCTCGGGCACCCCGTAGCGGTTCGCGCGAGAGTTGATGGCGGTATATCCCGGGCAGTCGGGGCAGCGCCGGACGCGCTCCTCCTGGGTCTCCCGAATTTGATCGGTATCGTAGTAAATGCTGCGCCGCCGGATAAAGAAGTCGCCTTCCGGACGGTAAGAGGCATCCATGATGCGGCCGCGTTGCCGCCAGATCTTCTTCAGTTGCGCTACCAACTCGCGCAAGTAAGCTTTGTTTTCGCCTGCCTCGCGCAGGCCGCCGCCCGGATAGTCCGGTTCGCGCACCCAGCTATAGTCAAGCCCGGCCATGGCCAGGATAATACCCAGATTGACATAGGGCAAGGCCGTTTCGATCGCGTAGCCGCCTTCCAGCACCGCCAGGTCCGGCTTCAGTTTCTCGTTGAGCCGAGCATAACCCTGGGCCGAAAAGCCCATGTTGGCCAGCGGATCCGTGTAGTGGTTATCCTGGCCGGCCGAATTAACGACCAATTCTGGCGCGAATTCGGCCAAAACGGGCAGGATCAGTTCGTCCAGCACGTAGTGTATTCCCTCGTCCGTAGTCCGCGGCGGTAGGGGTATGTTCAGGGTAAGACCGCCGGCTGCCGGGCCGCCCACCTCGTCGGGAAAGCCCGAGCCGGGGTAGAGGGTCCGGCCGTCCTGGTGGAACGAGATGTAAAGCACGTCCGGGTCGTTGTAATAGATGTCCTGCGTGCCGTCACCGTGGTGCACGTCGGTGTCGACGATGGCGATCCGGCGCAGGCCGTAGTGCCGGCGCAAATACTCGACCATGATCGCCTCGTTGTTGATGTTGCAGAAGCCCCGGTTACCGTGGGCCACGCGCATTGCATGGTGGCCCGGCGGGCGCACCAGGGCGAAGCCGCGCGCAATCTCCCGCCGGAAAAGCGCCTCGGCCAGCACCAGGGTAGCGCCGGCCGCGATGAGGTGGGCCTCCGTCGCCTGGCTGGCTACTTCGGGCACGCAGAAATGGGCACGGGCAACGTCCTTGGGCGTCGCCGGGGCTGCCTTGTATTCCCGGACCTGAGGAAAATCGAGAACTCCCTCTTCAAAGATCTGATCCTTAGTATAAAGTAACCTTTCCTCGCGCTCCGGGTGCGTGGGCGAAATCGCCCAGTCAAATGCGGGAAAGAAGACGAGCCCCAGGTTGACTGTCATTGCCTATCCTCCCTGCCAGCCCGCTATCAACCCGGGGGATAGCTGCATCACCACGTCGAAGATGCGACCGCTGGTGACCCAGCCGCGCACCACGTTAAACCCTTCGGCGTAAAGCAATTCTGCTCCGGCGCCGTCGGCGCTGAGCCTTGCCGCTTCTGCTTCCAGGTGCTGCTTGGCCAGGGCACAGGCATCGTCAAGCGAGAAGCGGTCGCCACGCGGCAGCGACCCGTGGTAACCCAGCTCCTCGATGTTGTAGAGGCCTCTCTCCGTGTCGGCGTGGAGGGTCACGTAAAGCGTCGGCCGCGCAAGAGCCGCACCGATCGCATTGGCCGAGGCCGCATGAGGCGGGACGACCGCCGTAAAGCCGAGGGCCTCGGCCACCCCGGCGGTTAAGGCCGGCGCCGCGCCGCCCACACCGATGATCTTGCGCGGGCGTCCGCGGCGGCCTCGCATGATCTCCCATACCCGGTAGGCCGGTTCCTGTTCCCAGGTGAGAAACATCTCCTCAATGGCCGCCTGGAGCAGCGCCAGCATTTCTGTCAGCACCAGTTCCGCCGCCTCCCTCGCCGTGAGACCCAGTTCCTGCGCCAATTGGGCCACCGCCTCTTCTGCCCGCCGCGCCTCGCCCAGGTCCGTATATCCCAGGTAACGTAGCGCGTCGGTCGGCGTGGCCACCGGGCCGCCGAGGCAATAGGCAGGGCCAAGGCGCTCCGGACCAATCAAGAGTCTGCCCTCCCTGACCCTGACGTAAGAATCGCCGCCGAGCGGCAGTGAGCGGACGGCCAGGGATCGCACGTGGGTATAGTAACCCTCAACGCGGGCGCCGCGGCTGGCCAGCAGGGGCCGGCCGTCAAGAATCAGCGCCAGATCGGTAGTGGTGCCGCCGATGTCGAGCACCACCGCGCTCTCCTCCTGCCCTCCAAGAGCGAGCCCGCCCAGGGCACTGGCCGCCGGGCCGGAAAAGATGGTTTCCACCGGCCGGCCTTCCCCCAGCCCGAGCGGCAGGGCACCGCCGTCCGCCTTGAGGAGAAACGCCGG
>JACIYD010000144.1 GCA_014360105.1 Clostridia bacterium | reverse complement strand
TTATAAGAGTCAGGCTATACCAGTAGATGCGGGTCTTTGCCGCGCCGGTTTTTCAGGCAAGCAGGAAGCGGTCGAGAAAGGTAAAGCCGAACATGAGGACACTCAAGTAACCGTTGACGTTGAGGAAAGCATAGTTCAGACGCGAAAGGTTGCGCGGGGAGACCAGGCGGTGTTCGTATAAGAGCAAGAGGGTGGCGGCCAACACGCCGAGATAGAAGAGGTAGGCGGCGCCGGCCAACCGCCCGGCGGCCCAAAGCAGTACGGGCACGACAAGATGGGTGGTCCGGGCCGTCCACAGCGCGGCCGCTATACCAAAACGGCTCGGGACCGAGCACAGACCGTAGCGGCGGTCAAACTCGTAATCCTGGCAGGCGTAGATCAGGTCAAAACCCGCCACCCAGACGGCTACGGCCCCGAAAAGCAAAAGGCCGGGAGGCTCGACCGCGGCCCGCACGGCGACCCAAGCCCCCAGCGGCGCCAAGCCGTCGGCCGCCCCCAGAATCCAGTGGCAAAGCCAGGTCCAGCGCTTGGTATAGGGATAGACGACGAGGACGGCGACGGCGAGCGGCAGGAGGCGGAGGCAGAGCTGGTTCAGGCTGGCCGCAGCGAGTAAGAGTACCGCGAAGGAGACCAGCACGGCGGCCCATACTTCCGCCACCCGGAGTAGGCCCTGCGGCAGGGCCCGGTCGGCGGTACGCGGGTTGAGCGTGTCAAGGACGCGGTCCACGAGACGGTTAAGGCTCATGGCCGCCGTGCGGGCAGCGGCCATGGCCACGGTGATCCAAAAGAGCTCCCGCGCTGTGGGGGAGCCGCCAGCCGCGAGAAACGCCCCGATGTAGGCGAAAGGCAGGGCAAAAACTGTATGCTCAACTTTGATCATCCCGGCAAAAATGCGCGCCTTGCGCATCAGTGCCCGCAAGAGGCCCGCGGATGCCCTAAAGACCATACTCCGGCCACCTCCGGTCGACCAGCGCCCGAACTTCCGGCGACATGGCCAGCGGCTCGGGCCACTGGCGTGGGTAGCCTTCGGCCGGGCCCTTGCGCGTGGCGTCAAGGCCCAGTTTGCCGCCGTAGCCCGGCGTGGCCGGCGCGTGGTCGAGCAGGTCGAGTGGCCCCCTGCTAAGGAGAAGGTCGCGTGCCGGGTCGAAATTGGCACACACCTGCCAGAGGACGGCATCCAGATCGTGCACGTCTACCCCTTCGTCCACCACGACGATGATCTTGGTGAGCATCAACTGGCCCAGGCCCCAGAGACCGTGCATCACTTTTTGCGCCTGGCCGGGGTACTCCTTCCTGATCGCCACGATCGCCCAGTTATGAAAGGCCCCCACGGCCGGCAGATGGAGGTCGACCACCTCCGGCAGGTACATCTGAATGAGAGGGAGGAACAGCCGTTCTGTAGCCATGCCTAAATAGGCATCTTCCATCGGCGGTGGCCCCACCACGGTTGCGGGGAAGACCGGATCGCGGCGGTGGCTGACGCAAGTAAGGTGCATTACCGGATACAAATCGGCCGGAGAATAAAAACCCGTGTGGTCGCCGAAGGGTCCCTCGAGGCGAAGTTCGCCGGGTTCGACATACCCTTCAAGCACGATTTCTGCTTCCGCCGGCACCTCCAGGGCGACGCTCAGACAGCGAACCAGCGGCACCCCCTGCCTGCGCAAGAAACCGGCCAGCAGGAGTTCGTCCATTCCTCGGGGCAAGGGAGCCGTTGCCGCATAAGCGAGTACAGGGTCACCGCCCAAGGCCACCGCCACTTCAAGCCGCCGTCCCTCGGCCGCCGCCCGCCGCCAAATTGCCGCCGCATCCTTATGTGTCTGCCAGTGCAGACCCAAAGTCCGGTCGTCGAAAACCTGGAGACGATACATCCCCATATTCTGCCGACCATCTTCGTCCCGCACAAAAACCAGGGGAAGCGTGATAAAAGGCCCGGCGTCCTCGGGCCAGCACTTAAGCACCGGCAAAAAATCAAGAGACGGCTTGTCTAACACTACTTCTTGACAGGGAGCACGCCGGACGGTATAGGGCAAATAGCCGGCCATTTCCTGCAGTTCCGGCAGGGCCTTCAGTTTTCCCCAGAGCCCTTGCGGTAAACGGTCGGGCCTTAACAGTGCCCGCAGTCGTGCCGCCGGTTCGTCCAGCGAGGTCACGCCCAGGGCTAGGGCCATGCGCTCGCAACTGCCGAAAAGGTTGGTCACCACGGGTACGGAATAGCCCTTCACCCGTTCGAACAAGAGAGCCGGCCCTCCTCCCTTGACGACCCGGCGGGTGATTTCGCTGATCTCCAGCTCCCGGTCGACTTCTGCGCGAATGCGTTTCAACCAGCCCCGCTCCTCCAGCGCGGCCAGAAACTCGCGCAGGCTCTCGTACGCCATTGGTCCTTCCCCCGGAATCGGTTTTTTCAGGGGCGGGCGCGGGTAGACTTGCGCGACTGCACCCTTCCTTACACCGGTCCCGCCTTGGTCCCCACATGGACGGCGACAATACCGCCGGTAAGCTCGTAAAGCGCAACGTCTTCCAGGCCGACCCGGCGAAAAAGGGCCAGGATTTCCCGTTGGTGGGGAAAATCCTTCAACGAATGCGGCAGGTAACTGTAGGGGCCGCGGCGGCCCACTCCCAGCCGCCCAAGCAGCGGCACGAGATGATTAAAATACAAATAATAGAGCTGCTTGAAGCCAAAAGCCCCCGGTTTGGCGAGCTCCAAAGAAACCACCCGGCCGCCCGGCTTGACCACCCGCTGCATTTCCTGAATGGTCCTTTCGATGCTGGGGACGTTGCGCAGCGCAAAGCCAATGGTAGCGCAGTCGAACGTGTCATCGGCAAAAGGCAGGGCGACCGCATTGCCGCAGATAAGTTCGATAATCCGCCCTTCTGGACGGCGGCCCAGGCGCCTTTTTGCTTCCGCCAGCATGCGGGGCGCGAAGTCCACCCCGACTACCCGCCCGCCCGTACCGGCGACGCGGGCCAGCTCCAAGGCCAGACTGCCCGTGCCGCAGCAAACATCGAGGGCGGTTCCTCCGGCGCGCAACCCCGTCCGGGCAACGGCAAAGCGCCGCCAGTACTTGTCCCGGTTGAAGCTAAGGAGGGTATTAAGGAGGTCGTAACGGTGGGCAATACTCTCAAAGAGATCACGCACGTAATCTTCCTTGGACGAATAACCGTCAGGTAGCTGCAAATCCTTTTTCACCCCGCCGAAACCCCACCCGTCTCTACGGCGAGGGCCGCTACGGCGTCAACCAGCGTGCCCAGCATCTCTCTTTCCGGCCGAAGCGGGAGATGGCTCAAACTCTGGCGGGCCCGGGCAAGGAAATACTGCCAAGCCCTCGTGGGCACCTTTTCACGCAAAAGGCCCCACCCCCGTCCCAGGTTAAAGCCGTAATCTGCCAGTGCCTCAACCCTATCCGGCGGAGCGCTGGCAACCCGAGCACCCGCACGGCAGGCCTCGCGCAACAAAAGGGCCGCTTCCCGGTCGACCAGGCCCAGGCATTCGGGATAATGCCAGTTTGCCCCTGCTTGGCGCATGGCACCCCCTTCGTGGATGCGGCAGATAACTTCAGCCAAGGGCGCCAGAAACTCCAGGCAATGGTAGCGGCACAGGTACGAGAAAAACTTGCTGTAGAGCAGGTCGCCGAGCAGGACGGGCAGGGCCGGGCGTTCGCCCGGGAAAAAGTGAATGCGTGTTGCGAGGTAGATGAACTGGAGGACGCAGGCCAATGCCAGAACCGGCCGGGGGTGGTAGTGGAAGAACCGGGCCGAGAGAATAACCAGGGCCGGGTGGAGGCGCGACGCAGAAGTAGCGAGCTCTTGTTCTACGAGGGCCATGTAGGCCGCACCCTGAGGGCGTAGTTCATGCGTGACGCGCCGGCGTACTTCTTCCAGTTCAGGGCCGATGTGGGCAAAAACGCGGCCGAAATCCACTCTTTCTTTTCCTCCTCCCCGCCTTGCCTAGTATTCGGCACCACCCGCCGGAATTCCTGCCACGTTCGCCCAAGAAAAGCTAGAGCCCTACAACCTTCGCGCTGTAAGGCCCCAGCTAACCGTCCGCTTGCTTCTTGCGTAAAATAAAGATCCCTCCTACAGATTGGCCACCTGACGGAAGATGGGCTGGAAGATGCCCCGTTGTACTTCCGTGGCATTTACGTGACTACCGCCGAGCTTTTCCGTCAGGTAACGGCAAGCCTCCCACGGGTTAACCCGCTGGCCGCAGGTAAAAACGTCTACCGCCGCGTAACCGAGTTCCGGCCAGGTGTGAATCGCCAAGTGGGATTCCGAGATGACCACCACGCCGCTGACCCCTTGAGGGCTGAACCTATGGAAGACGAACTCGCGCACTTCCGCGCCTGCGGCGACCGCCGCGTTGACCATGATCTCCTCGACCCTTTGCACATCGTTGAGAATGTCGAATTCGCAACCATAGATCTCAGCCAAAACGTGACGGCCCAAAGCTTGCAATTATCATTCCTCCTTTATCCAGATTTCAATCAACACCCATTTTAACCCCCGGGGGGGTCTTTGTCAATAATCACTTATAAGCAAGTATAAGTGTCAAAAACGGCCCAATGCCATATATCATCATTGTGGCCGCTGCCACGATCCCAGAATCGTTAAAAACGAGGGCCACAAAGCTGCCAGCAACCATGGCCACCAGAGAACGGGTAAGCTTCGGGTAGGATCGACAGCATTCGCCCACTTTGCCCACCTGATAATAGAGGAGAACCGCCAGGACCGCCAGGCCGCTGAGCAAGGCCCTTGTCCAGACCGTATAGCGGATGAGCCGCAGGTTAGTAGCCAGCTTCCGCCCGATGATCTCCTGGACGGCGGGCCAGCCCTCCTGCCGTACGAGGTTTACCGCCTTGCCAAGGTGTGACTGCACCGCGAGACTACGGGTACCGTCCCACCAGGCGACGGTGGCCACTAATGCGGTGGCAACCGTTCCGAGCGCAAGAGCATGGGCCCAGGAAAACCGGACCCGTGCGTGAAGGAGGGCGGCCAGGCCAAAAGCTGTGCCCGCCGCGACTGTACCCCCGACGTTCGCCCCGTAGCCCGGGTGAGCAAGGAAGAAGAGGCTGGTC
>JACIYD010000143.1 GCA_014360105.1 Clostridia bacterium | reverse complement strand
TCAGCCCCTACCCGGGATTACGTCTGCAAGGGGTAGAAGCACAGGAGGGTCGGGTAGTGCTACGGTTAGGGGTGTCATAGGCCCTTTGAGGAGTGGCCCAATTGTGTCACTATATCGCCTAGGTGCCTCGCGGACTTCCTAGTCCGAAGGAGCTAGACTAAAACTACCCGTTCGCTTCTGGCGGGTGAGAAGGGTATGGGTTAAAGTGGTAGTAGAGGTAGCCCCCCCTGAACTGGTTCTAATTGGGAAAGGGGCAGGGTAAAAAATGTCTGAGGAAAAAGGGCGTGTAATAGCCCTTAACCCCCGGCCCGCAAGAGGCGACGGGCAGCGCCTCACTTTCGGCCATCTTCAGTTGTACCGGCGCGGCGGCCAGGTCCGGCTTTACGGTCGCTCCGTCGGCCTCACGGCGAGGGAGTTCGGCCTACTCTGGTTCCTCGCCAATCACCCGTGGCAGCCCTTTACCGCAGAACAGCTTACCTACCGTATCTGGCCGACCGACTATTTGGGAGACGCGGCGAGCATTAAAGTGTTGTTCGAGCGGATACGGAAAAAGCTCGGCCCTTTTTGCACCTGTCTGCATCTCAGTCCCGCCGGGGCCTACTACTTCACGCCGCCGGTGCGGTCGCGGGTGCGTTCGGCACGGTGAAATTAGTAGTTTCGGGCTGGCCAGTATGGCTCTCTCGGGCTATACTTTCCCCTGCTCCGACCGGCTTATAATAGGAGCAAGGGCAGCCGGAAGAAGCGTTACCTCCCACTCCGGGGCGGCGCTCACGGGCCGCCCTTTTTCCCGTGTTGTTTTTGTATGCCCGAGCTCGTGAATTATGGCACATGTTCCGGTCCGGCGGTAGGAGGCTTGGGAAGGAGGCCAGGTGGACGGTGAGTACTAGCACGCTTGAGTTACTCCCGGAGGAAGGCCTAGAGCCGGGCTTTGCAGCGCAGGTGGCGAGCTATCCGGGTGGGGAAAAGATCCGGCGCTGCATTCAGTGTGGTACCTGTAGCGGTTCTTGCCAGATGAGCGCCGATATGGACTATACACCACGGCGCATCCTCGCGATGGTCAGGGCCGGCATGAAGAAGGAAGTGCTTTCGAGTCAGGCGATCTGGTATTGCGCAGCCTGCTACTACTGTACGGCCCGCTGCCCTATGGGCATCAAGCTCACCGAGGTCATGTTTGCCCTCAAGTCCCTAGCCCTCAAGGAGGGCTACGTCTCCCTCAAGCAACACTCGCCGGCTTTCTACAAAAGCTTTTACGAGGTGGTCGAGCGTTACGGCCGGATGCATGAGGCCAGTTTGATTATCGGCCTGGCGCTGAAGACCAACCCGCTCGATTTCGTCGGTTTGGCACCCTTTGGGTTGAACATGTTCCGCAAGGGCAAGATCGAGATCCTTCCCCACGGGGTCAAAAACCGCCAGGAGATTAAGGCTTTGGTCCAACAGGTGCAGCGCCTGGAGGTGAGATAATGCGGTACGCCTATTTCCCGGGCTGCTCGAACCATGCTTCAAGCAAGGACTACGAGCAGTCCACCCAGGCCGTCGCCCGTGTTCTCGGCGTGGAACTGGCCGAGTTGCCCGACTGGAATTGTTGTGGTACCACCGGTGTTACCTCGGTGAGCCCCCTGCTTTCGGCGGTGCTCTCGGCGAGGAACCTGGCCATCGCCGAGGCCCAGGGGTGGGAAGAGGTAGTAGTTACCTGCAACTCTTGCTTCGGCATGCTCCGTCGGGCCGGGGACTATCACCGGCAAGACCCGGCGATGCGGGAGAAAATCGATGCCGCGCTGGCCGGTGTTGGTAAGAAATGGCAGGGCCAGACGCGCGTCCGTCATTTATTGGACATCCTGGTGAACGATGTCGGCCTTGAGACGATTGCCGGCAAGGTAAAGAGACCTCTGCGCCTGAAGATTGCCCCTTATTACGGTTGCCTCCTGGGGCGGCCGCGTAACGAGTTCGAGGACAGCGAGTACCCGGAAAGCATGGACCAGTTACTTAGCGCGGTCGGGGCGGAAGTCGTCCCCTATGACCACAAAGCGAAGTGCTGCGGCGGGGCGTTGATGACCACCAAGGAAGAAGTCGCCCTCCGGCTTTGCTATGAGATTATCGGCGAAGCTCAAGACCGTGGCGCCCAAGTGATTGCCGTCACCTGCCCCATGTGCCAGCTTAACCTCGACGGTTACCAGAACAAGATCAACGCTCGCTTCGGTACGAACTTCAAGATGCCCGTCCTTTACTTTACCCAGCTCGTTGGTTTGGCGTTAGGATTGCGCGAACGGCAACTGGCGATCGGCAAGGGCTTTGTCCCGGTAAAGCAAGTGATCAATTTCTAAAGCCTCCAGGGGGTGAAGGGTGTTGGAGGAAATAAGGATCGGCGTTTACGTCTGCCATTGCGGGAGCAACATCGCGGACAAGGTAGATTGTCCGGCGGTGGCGGCCTACGCGAGCCAGCTCCCCCATGTGGTGGTGGCGCGGGATTACCAGTATATGTGTTCCGATCCCGGCCAGGAACTGATCCGCCAGGACATTAAGGAGCTGAAGCTTAACCGGGTCGTAGTGGCTTCCTGCTCGCCCCGCATGCACGAACCGACTTTCCGCAAGGTCTGCGAATCGGCCGGTCTGAACGGTTATCTGTATGAAATGGCCAACATCCGTGAGCATTGCTCCTGGGTAACAGAAGACCCGCAGCAGGCAACGGAAAAGGCCAAGGCGCTGGTGCGGGCGGCAGTGGCGCGCGTGGTGCATCATGAGCCGCTCTTCGAACGGTGGGCGCCGGTGAACCCCAACATCCTGGTGGTGGGGGGTGGCATCGCCGGCATCGAGGCCGCGCTCAAAGTGGCGGCAGCAGGCAACAAGGTCTGGCTGGTGGAAAAAAGTCCCTCCATCGGCGGGAACATGGCGCGGCTCGACAAGACGTTCCCGACCCTGGACTGCTCTGCCTGTATCCTCACCCCCAAGATGGTATCGGTCGCCCAAGACGAGAACATTACCCTGCTCACCTATGCCGAGGTGGAGCAGGTGGAAGGCTACGTGGGTAACTTCCGGGTGACCATCCGTAAGAAAGCCCGCTCGGTAGACCTCAATAAGTGCACGGGCTGCGGCCGCTGCCAGGAGAAATGCCCGGTGGAGGTACCAAGCGAGTTTGAAGCAGGCCTGGCCATGCGTAAGGCCATCTATACGCCGTTCCCCCAGGCCGTACCGAACAAACCGGCCATCGACCGGGAGCACTGCCGGCACTTCACCCGCACCAAGGGTAAGTGCCGTGTCTGTTTTAACGTTTGCCAGGTAGGTGCCATCGATTACGATCAGGAAGACGAACTGGTTACTTACGAGTGCGGCGCCATCATCGTGGCGACCGGTTATGGGCTCTTTGACCCGAGCGTCGGGCCCCAGTGGGGCTACGGCCGTTACGACGACGTGATCACCGCCATTCAATTTGAGCGACTGGTCAATGCTTCCGGTCCCACCAAGGGCAAAGTGGTCTGCAAAGACGGCCGGGTGCCGGAACGCATTGCCATCCTGCACTGCATCGGCAGCCGCGACGAAAATTACCATCCCTATTGCTCGCGGATTTGTTGCATGGCCAGCCTGAAACTGGCCCATCTTGCGCGGGAGAAGACCGGCGCCGAGGTGTATAACTTCTACATTGACCTGCGCGCCTTCGGCAAGGGGTACGAGGAATTCTATAATCGCATCCTTGAAGAAGGGGTAAACTTCATCCGCGGCAAGGGGGCCGAAGTAACGCAAAAAGACGGACGTCTAGTGGTCCGTGGCGAGGATACCTTGCTAGGTCGCTACCGTGAGGTGCCGGTAGACCTAGTCATCCTCAACACTGCCCTGGAGCCCCAGCCGGACGCCACCAAGGTGGCCCAGATCTTCGGCATCCAGCGCAGCGCCGACGGCTTCTTCCTGGAGTCCCACCCCAAGCTGGAGCCGCTAAAGACCGCGACGGACGGCGTGTTTATCGCCGGCTGCTGCCAGGGGCCGAAGGATATCCCCGATTCCGTGGCCCAGGGCGCCGGCGCGGCCGCCGAAGCCCTCTCCCTGGCTACGGCCGGCAAGGTGAAGATTTCGCCGGTGGTGGCCAGCATCGATCCCGACCTCTGTTCGGGCTGCCGTATGTGCCTGCCGCTCTGCCCCTACGGCGCCATTTCCTTCAATGAGGAGAAGAAGGTGGCCGAGGTTAACGAGACCCTCTGCAAAGGCTGCGGTACCTGCGCCGCCTCATGCGGCTCGGGTGCGCTCAACGTACGCCACTTCACCCGTAATCAGATCCTCACCCAGATCGAGGAGGTGCTGGCGGTATGACGAACGGCTTTGAGCCCAAGATCGTCGGTATCCTTTGCAACTGGTGTTCCTATGCGGGAGCCGACCTGGCGGGCATCTCGCGGCTGAAGTACCCGGCCAACATCCGCATCATCCGGGTGATGTGTTCCGGGCGGGTGGAGCCATCCTTTGTCCTCAAGGCCTTCCAGAAGGGAGCCGACGGGGTGCTGGTAAGTGGCTGTCACCCCGGCGACTGCCACTATATGGAAGGAAACTACAAGATGGCGCGCCGCAACGTTTTCATCGAGGAACTACTCGCCAGCTTCGGCATCGAGAAAGGCCGTTACCGCCAGACCTGGATTTCGGCCAGCGAGGGCGAGATTTTCGCCCAGGTGGTGCGGGAAATGGTAGAAGAAGTGCGAAAGCTGGGGCCCTTCCCCGGTCTGGGAGCGCGGCTGAAGGAGCTTGCGGCGGCAGAGGGAGGTAAGTAGCGTGGGGGATAAGCTGAAATTCGCCTTTTACTGGGCGGCCGCTTGCGGCGGTTGCGACGTGGCGGTGCTGGATCTGGAGACTAAGATCCTGGATGTGGCCGCGGCCGCAGACATTTACTTCTGGCCGATTGCCCTGGACTTTAAGTACCAGGACGTAGAGGCCATGGAGGACGGGTTCCTGGACGTCTGCTTCTTTAACGGCGCGATCCGCAACTCGGAACAAATGCACCTGGCCCAGTTGTTCCGCCGTAAAAGCAAGACACTAGTGGCCTTCGGCTCCTGCGCCTGCTTCGGCGGTATTCCGGGCCTGGCCAACTTCTTCACGGCGCCG
>JACIYD010000142.1 GCA_014360105.1 Clostridia bacterium | reverse complement strand
GTAATGTGGGAGTGGTCCTGGTACGTTTTGAGGTTGTTGCAGCCGGCCATGAGAATGACGCCGGCCAGTTCGCCGTCCAGAATGGCCTGGTTTAGCGCCCGCACGGGATTATCCGGCTGTAGTGCGGCAAAAATGCGCATGATGGCTTCAAGGCTCCAGCCGGCGACCACGGTGTTCTTTACTTTGGGAATGTGCACGGCGCGCCCGCTTTCCCGCCTTTCCTTGAAGGCCTCGATCGCCAGGCGAACGGCCGTCCTGGCGTCGCGGCTGGCGCTGGGCGTCTGGTAATCGATGTGGTAGGAGCCCGGGATCTTCACGATGTCCGAAGTGGTGATGATGCGCGTGTGAAAACATTCGGCAGCTGTGCGGATGGCGGGCATGATGCACTGCACGTCGACGCACATGGCGTCCACCGCGCCGGTGCAGATAGCCAGCTCCTGCGAGGCGTAGGAGGTAACCAGGGGAATGCCCTGACGCATGAGCACCTCGTTGCCGGTACAGCAGATGCCCACCAGGTTAATCCCCTTGGCGCCGGCAGCGATGGCCTCCCCCTCCAGTTCCCGGGCCGCCTGCACGATGATTTCGCTGAGCAGGGGATTGTGGCCGTGGAGCACGAAGTTGACCTTCTCCGGGTCCAGAACCCCCATGTTGGCCTCACTCACCACCGGCTCCGGCGTGCCGAAGAGGATGTCGGAAAGATCGGTGGCGATGTGCATCCCGGCGTAGTCGGCAAGCCCCACCCTCACCGCGCTGAAGACCAGGTTCACCGGGTCGTCGTCCATGCCCACGTGCGCCTGGGTAACCAGGTCGGAAATGGTGGCGTGGATGCCGTGGGGCATCACCCCGTGGGTGCGGAATTTCTGATTACGCCCCTTGGTGACCGTGCTAGTAACCCAGGTGGATTCGCCCATCCCTTTCAGGCGGCTGAAATCCTCCAGGGCTTTTTGGGCCAATTCTCTTGCCAGTTCCAGGTCAGCCTTCCCTGCCACGTCAATCCCCACTCGCTGGCAGACCCGCCGCAGCTTTTCCGCATCCTTCACGGTATAGTCCGGTGCATGCCCTTCGGCCATCTCCAGCAAGGTGTGGGCCATATGATTGCCGTGCTCGGCGTGTGAGGCGCAGCCGGTGAGGATCATCAAGCCCACGCTGCGGGCGACGATGGTCCAGACCGAAGCGCCGCAGATGCCCCGGCTGCCAGGTCCCTCCAAAGACCTGATGCGGCAGGGCCCGGCCATGCAGAAGCGACAGCAGATACCCTCGTAGCCGAATTTGCACTGGGGCTGCTGGGCTACCACCCGGTCAAAGGCGGTTACTACGCCTTGCTCCCGGGCCACGTCAAGCATTTCCACAACGGCCGGATCTGCGGAGCGCTTGAAATCCTTCGGTTTAGGCACGCGTGGCGCGTCGGAAGGCCTAGAGGTATGGCTGGGATCCTGACTGGCAAATCTGGGCATTCCTTAGTCCTCCTTTGGTTAAAGATGAACGTTTGCTCCCAGCAGAACGAATCAGTGCTCTTACGCCTTTTGGCCGGCAAATTGAACCAACCCGATAAATATTATGGCAGGTTTATTACCATATGTCAAATAAAGCTATGAACATAAGATTATTTTCTTGGAGCGACTCAAAGTGTGCAAGCACGCGCGCCACGCAGCCCGCCACCGAGCGGCCCAGGCCGGTGAGGTCGAAAGCCCCGATGTGGTAGGCGCCAACCCGGAAGTTAAAGCAAGTTCGCCTCGACAAATTGAGAAGGTTGCTCCTGCGGACCGGCTTCGAAAAACACCAGCCGCGAGAAGGTTCGAGCTGGCGCCGGAAGAGTACTCGGACAGGCTACTCCTGGGGATGCCCGGATCTCTGCACAAAAGACTCACTCAGATGGCCGCGCAGGTGAAAAAAGCCAAGGGGGCCGCAAACTGGCGTATCCCCACTTTTGTCGGGCGGTCTTTGGCTCACAGCACAAGACTTCGCGCATCGCGGTGAGCGAGCTTTTCGCGAGGGCGAGGGCGCAAGTCCGGCCGAAGGCCACGGAGGGCCGAAGCGGCCGCGGCGCCATGGAGGGCGCGCACGAGCCGCGGGCCCGCCGGAGCCAGAAGCCTGAGCCTTAGTTCGGCCCGCGAGGCTCACGCCAACGAGGGAGCCAAAGACCGCAAGAGGCAAACTGGGGATAACCCAGGGCCGCAAAATGCCTGCGACCGCGCCGGTAAGCCGGGCCAAAAAAGAGGGGCCGCCGCACCGGCGCCCCGAGGCCGCAAAAAAGCTTTGACTGCGTATTCGTAAGACTTACTTCTCCTTCTTCTCTTCCAGTGGTTCCAGGAAAAGACGCAAAGCATCGCTGATGATCTTCTGGATGTCGGCGATAAGACGGCCGAGGCGGCTTTCCGCTTCCAGAAACTCCGTAATGGTGGGATTAAGCCGCAAGAGCTCGTACAGCCTTGCCACCTGTTCCTCCTTCTCTTTATCGACCTCCTGCCCGGCCAGACGGGCCATTTCGATTTCCGCCTGCAGCCGCCGGAAATTGACCACCATTTCCCTCTTTGCCGGGTCGGCCATCACCCTTTCCCGCGCGGCTGCGTAGGACTTGAATTCGGCGCAGCCCGTTAAGGCGCGTGCCAATGCATGAGCCTCGTCATACGGTTCCACGGCCTTGCCTCCCACCGCTTTTGCGGTCTCACTTCTTTTTCTTCTCCTCGGTTTCCTTTTTACCGAAAACGTCTTTCTCACCACACTCCGGGCACTTTTTGGGCTTGCAGCGCGCGTCCTTTTCGTAACCGCACTGCCGACACTGCCAGACGGCCACGTTTCTCGCCTCCTTTCGCTCAAGTCCCTGCTCCCCTCGCGGCAGAGCCGCTCCCTATTCCCACCCGACAAAGATCACGTCGCCGTCGTTGATCGGGTCGGTAAAGTTTGCCTTGGCGCCGTTGATCTCTACTACCAGGCTGGTCTTGCCCGGAGGCGGTACTGTCGGTACTTCGGCGTAGCGGAGGACATCGGTGAGAATCAGCCGTCCGCTGCCGGAAGGGAAAACGGTTAGAGCCTGCCCGTTAAAGGTAACCCTAATCGCTGGCACCGCCGCCGTGCTGGCACCCGGTGGCCCTTTCGCGCCTAAACCGTTTGCCTCCCGCTTCTGACCCAAGCTGCCACCTGCCACGACGGCGATCTCGTCGCCCTCGGCCACCGGCCAAAGATGGTCCACCGTCTGGCCGTTGACCGTCACCCTTTCTTCCGGCCCCAACGGGCGGCCGAGGTAACGGAGGACGCTTTCTACGGTGGCATAGTCTTCATAGCAAATCTTGGCATTATCGATCAGGGGCGTATCCGCCTCTACGGCCATGCCGTTCATGGTAATGGCTGGCCTTAGGGTAACGCGGCGACCTTCAAAGGTGATGGTCTTCGGGGCCAGGGGCGGCAGCACGTCCCCCACCGTGGCCCGGGCCGCCGTGCCGTGCTCGGGCGTGCCGATTTCGATCGCATCGCCGTAGCCCACCGGGGTCTCCAGCGTCGCCGGCCGCCCGTTGACGCTCACCGCTGCCGGGCGGCCCCAACTGCCTTTGACTACGCGCAGTTCTCCGTTGACTTCCACTGTGAGGCCGCGGCCCACACGGCCGTATAGCTCGCGCAAGCCTATACCCGCGGCCAGCAGGGCGTCGGCCACCGTGGCCTGTCCCCCTTTCAGCAGCCGCACCGGCCTCCGGTTGACCAGGACTTGCGCAAAGTCAAGCACATAATTGCCCTGCGCGGCCACGGCGATTCCCACCGGGGTAACCGCCTGTGCGGCTTCGATGCCCTTGATCGTTCCTGCCACTTGCGGGACCGCCTCCAGGCCGCGCACCGCCACCCGCTGCGGCGTAAGGTCCAGGCCCGCGGCAAGCTGCTCCGCAAGCCCGGGCGTGAGGCTGCCGCCTCCGATGCAGATTACCGCCTGGGGCGGTCGCCCGTTCAGCTCCAGGATCAGCTCGGTCACCTGCCGCGCGATCTGGCCTACCACGGGTTCGATCAGCGCAATCAACTCCGCCGCCGGCCGCCGCCAGACCTGCCCCACGACGTCCCGGAAGGTGATTTCTCCGCCGTGGCGCAACTGCCGCTTAACCCGCTCGCCCTCATGGTAGTCCAGCAAGAGTTCGCGGCAAAGGCACTCGGTCACTTCATCTCCCGCCACAGGAACCATGCCGTAGGCCACCAGGGCACCGTCCCGGGCCAGGGCGATGTCGGCGGTGCCCGCGCCGATGTCCACCAGAGCCAAATTGAGCTGGCGCATCGCCGGGTTGATCACCAGGACAGCGGCGGCGATGGGCTCGAGGGTGAGGCTGCGCACCACGAGGCCCGCCTGCTCGATGACGGCATAGAGGGAGTCGACTACTACGCGGGGAAGAAAGGTGGCCACCACCTCGACCTCCATGGTCGCACCCCGCTGGCCGATTAGATTGCCGATGGCCGCACCGTCAAGCCAGTAACCCACTACGCTATAACCCACGCAGTGGTACTCGTGCCAGGCGGCGTCGCGCCTGGCCAAAAGGCGCAAAGCCTCCTGCACGGCCTCGAGCTCCAGGGCGAGCACCGCCTCACGGCTCACCCCCTGGCCGGGCGGAACGCGCTGGCCGGCGCGCGCCCGTTGGGTACGCAGTGCCCGGCCGGCCGCCGCCACCGCCACCTCTCGCAGGCCGAGCTTGAGTTTCTTTTCCAGTTTTTCTTTAATGCGGCCCACCACGGCGGCCACCGCCGGGATGTCGTGGATCTGTCCGTCGAACATGGACCGCTGGGCGTGCTCCTCCACCGCGGCGGCCCGGATGCGCCAGGTGTCGGCCACCCGGTCCACCACCACGCCCACGACGACCCGTGTGCCGATGTCGAGGGCAAAGATGGGCTCTCCGGCTTCACCCGGCTTTGCCGCGGCGGCTTGTTGTCTGCCGGACAAAGGAAAACCACCACCTACCCGAGCGTGAAACCGCTAAGATTCTTAGGCAACAACCGCGGGAATCCTGCAAGGAAAACGCGCTTTGCCGGAAAGGTTGCTTAAGGCACGGCTACCAGGGAAGGAGGAGGCCGACCGTCCCGGGGACGGCCTTTCAGCCAGAGCCGCGAGGAAAGGCAAAAAAACCAGGAGAGGCAAAAAGAAAACCGGCAGGCGG
>JACIYD010000141.1 GCA_014360105.1 Clostridia bacterium | reverse complement strand
TGACGCTGGAAGAGTACTGGGAAAGGACCGGCAGGCAAAAGGAATTCCTACGCCCCAACCCGAAGACGGGTAACCCCGAGTACTGGGTACCTCCCCGGGAAGCAGTGCCCTGTGACACAAACTGGCTTGACATCCCGGCTTATGCCTACACCAGCGGATATCCTACGGAGAAGAGCGAGGCGCTGCTCGAGCGCATCATTCAGGCGTCATCAGAGCCAGGTGACCTGGTAGCCGACTTTTTCTGCGGTTCCGGCACGACGGCGGTCGTGGCCCAAAAGCTAGGGCGCCGCTGGCTTGCCGGGGACATCAACCGGGGGGCGCTACACGCGACGGTCAAGCGGTTATTGGCCGTCCTCCGGCGGCAAGAGGAGCAGGGAGAGCGCGTGCCGGGCTTTGCCGTCTACAACGTTAATCATTACGAACTCTTCAGGAACGCCGTCGAGGCAAAGGAAATCGTCATGCAGCTCTACGGCGTGGAACCAGTGAAGCGCTCCTTCTTTGACGGGAAGCTGGACGGCAAATGGGTCAAGGTGATCGACCTTAACCGGGTTTGTTCGAAGGAGGACGTCCAGGCGGTTTTTAACGAGGTTCTGGGCAAGTGGAACGGCGGGCGCGAGACCTCCTACCGCCAGGGCGTGCTTCTCCTGTGTAGCGGTCACGAACCTGATGTCTTGGCCTATGCGCGCCGCTTGAATGTGGTGAATATACCCTTTGAGGTGCGCGACATTCTTTTAGACCGGAAGGACGTTATTTTTAAGCGGCCGCCCGAAGCCAGCCTTGTACTAGAACGCCACGAGAACCGGGTGAGGCTCGTAATCAGACAATTCTATTCCCCCGTTCTTATCCAGAAGCTTCGCCAGGAAGGCGAGGCGGAGATTATCGAGGATTGGCGCCCGATGGTGGAGGCCGTTTTCATCGACCCCCGTTATGACGGTGAGCGCTTCCGGCCGACCATTCAGGATATCCCGCCGAAGATGGGCCTGGTCAAGGGCTTCTATGATTTGCCGGCACAAAGCCTGGGGCCGCAAATTGCCGTAAAAATCGTCGATGTGCTTTCCGAGGAGTATTTCGAAGTGCTGGAGGCAAAATAACATGCCGGCTTTCCTGGTAAACCGCCTCTGGCAGGCCTTTGAGGCCAAGCGGGGCTACACGATCGCCACCTTTGCCGGCCGGCGCCTCCACCCCGAAGAAAACGAAACCTTTTTCGCCGGTGAGTTTTTCCGGGAGGTCCTGCCTGAGACCAGGCACATGCTGCGCCATCTGCGCACGGTCGGTTTCTTACGTGCGCCCCAGGTAGATGCCTTCGAGCTCTACGTTTATCTTAAGGAGATCCAGGGAAACCCCACGGTAAAGGAACTCTACCGGAGACTCGCCGGGACTACTTCCGCTGCGGCGCCAAAAGAAGAGGCCCACGGACCGGAAGCAGGCTTTGCCGACCTCGACGCCGAATTGCGGGGGCTTCGCTACCCCAACTGGCTCTTTGCCCTGGCGATGGGGACGGGCAAGACCATCCTTATCGCCACCATGATTTTTTACGACTTTATCCTGGCGGCACACCACCCGGAAGACCGGCGCTTTGCCAAAAACGCCCTGATCTTTGCCCCTGATACGACCATTCTGGAATCGCTGCGCGAAATCCGCGATTTCGACTACGGCAAAGTCGTACCGCGGGAATATGCCCTTTTCCTGGCCACCAATCTGAAATACCATTACTTAACCGACCTGGATACAGAGGTCTCCGTCCTTCCCGGTTCCCTTTACAACGTTATCGTCTCCAATGTGCAAAAGATCATCCTGAGGAAGGCGGCCATGGCGCAAAGATTGGAGGCACGGGAGGGCGAATGGCAGGTCAACCGGCGCTTGCGCAAGTTGGAACGCCTGGATAATCTGGCCGTCTTCGTAGACGAAGCGCACCATGCCTTCGGCCGCGTAGTAGCAAGGGATCTAAAGCGTGTGCGAGAGACGATTAATCGCTTGCACCGCATCTCTCCCCTGGCCGGATGCGTCAATCTCACGGGCACTCCTTATGTCGAAGGCAGAATGCTGCCTGAAGTAGTTTTCTTTTATTCCCTACGGCAAGCGATCCGGGAAGGATACCTCAAACAGGTGAGATTCGTAGACTATACCAACACCAAAACGGAGGACTTTATCCGCGACGTAGTGGTTCGCTTCTGGCGCGAATACGGTGAGGAACGGCGGGAAGGACTGCTTCCTAAAATCGCCTTTTACTGCACGACCATTGCAGAGCTAGAGGAGGAATTCCTCCCCGTACTGGAGCGGGTTCTGGCCGAGGAAGGGATTCCGCGCACGAAAATCCTCGTTAACCACAGTCGCGTAACCGAAGAGAACATCCGCCGCTTCCGGCTCCTCGATACTGCCGCCTCCCAGGAGCAATTCATTCTCCTCGTGGGGAAAGGGACCGAGGGGTGGAACTGCCGCAGTCTTTTTGCTACCGCCATGTACCGCAGGCCGCGCAGCAGGGTCTTCCTTCTTCAATCGTCATTGCGCTGCCTGCGGGCCATCGGGCCGATGCCGCAGACGGCCACCATTTTTCTTTCGAGAGAAAACCGCCTTGTTCTGGAGGAGGAAATCCGAAAGAACCTCGGCACCACCATGTTTGCCCTGCAGCGGTGGCGGAACCGGCCCCCTTCGCCGCAGGAGAGGCCTGCGGCCACGGAAAGACCGCTTCCGGCCGCCCCTCCACTGCAGGTGGTGCGGCATTACCGCCGCGATCCTGGCCGGGTGGTACTGGCGCTCGAGGCGGCGTGTCGCAAGTACCTCCGTTACTTTTCCGGCGTTGCCACCGAAGGAGAACTGGCCGACGAGGATACGGCCGGGTTCATCGTTAAGCGAGAAGAAACCCTTTGCCGTCGCCAGTACCGGTATACTCTCTATACCCTGGTAGAAGAGGTGAGCCGTTACACCCATTTACCCTGTCTGGAAGTAGAAGCCTTACTGCGGCAAAGTGACGTTGGCCTGGACGGTTGCCTGCAGTGGGTAAACCGGGAGAACGGGCTGGTCGGGGTGATCGTGCGCACGCTGCTTGAAACTCTCTTTTCTTATGAGACAAAGAGTGCGGCCGGCCGGCATCCAGCAGAGCTCAGTCCGATTCCGGGTGCCGGAAACTAGAAGGACACAGGAGAAAAGTGCTCGAGGCAGGAATTTGCCCTCCCGATGCAGAATTTTGCGCAAGAGAGGTGAAGGAGATGAACGGCGCATACGGGGAAAAGATCGCCAGGATTGCCCAGATATTGCGCGAGCCGGGAAGGCACTGGGCGTTGACGGGGGCCGGGATCAGCACCGAAAGCGGCATTCCCGACTATCGGAGCCCGGGTACGGGCCTCTGGGAGAAGATGGACCCGACGCGCGTTGCCAGCGCCGAGGCCTTATTTAGCGACCCTGTTTTTTTCTTCAAGACCAACCTGCCGCGTTGGGCAAAAATCAACGAGGCCATGCCCAACGTGGGGCACCTGGCGCTTGCCGAACTGGAGCGGCAGGGCCTGATTAAAGGAGTGGTCACGCAGAATGTGGACAGCCTGCACCTTAAGGCTGGCTCTCAACGGGTCTACGAGGTGCACGGCCATCTGCGAAGCGGCCACTGCCTGCGCTGTGGTATTTCTTTTCCCTTTAACGAGATGCTCGAGCAGTTCCAGCGAGGGACCAATCCGCCTCGTTGTCCCTGCGGCGGGATGATCCGGCCTGACGTCGTCCTTTTCGGTGACATGATGAGTGAGGATTTTCACAAGGCAGAACAGGAACTCGTCCAGTGCGACGCGCTGCTGGTGGTGGGCACGAGCCTCCAGGTTTATCCGGTGGCCTCTCTCCCGCGATACGCGCGCCGGCTAATCATTATTAACCTGATGGCGACGCCCTATGACCGAGATGCCGAGGTGGTACTCCAGGAACCCATCGGCCAGGTGATGACCGATCTGCTGCGGGCCCTGGACTTGCCCGTGCCTCAGCCCGAACGCAGTCACTCGTAGCGCCGCCCCATAACGAAGGCAGGCAATTGCAGGCGGCAGGCCTGGGATTTGCTCCAAGCGACGTTAGCAAGGTGGTGGCTAACCAGCGTTAGTGCGGCCGAGGGAGGAGGCCGGCCAGAGGCTATGGATGGCCACTAGATTGGAATTTGGGGGAGTGACGTCAAAGCGTTACCCGGCGGGCATTGACAGCATAAGCGGACAGGGCTATAATTAGCGCGGCGACGCCGGCAACCCACCGCTAGCGGCCACGGAGAGGGATGTGCCTTCCCCGAGTTAGGTGAAACCGCGGGCCTCCCGTCCTTCTTTGGAGCGGGAGGCTTCTTGCAAAGAGGAGGGGACGGGGCCGGTGCACGAAATACATGTAGAAGAAACAGATGGGGCCTTTCGCTTGCGCACCGCAGAGGGAAAAGCGGTGGAAGTCGCGCCGGAGACCACCCTGGCGGCCGTGGCCGAAAGCTGTTACGGCAGGGATGCCGGTATCCTGGCAGCAATGGTAGGGGAAAAGGCCTATGACCTTAGCCGGACCCTGGCAAGCCTGCCCGACCGAAATGTGCGGGAGGGCATCGCCTTTCTCACTTTTGACGACGCGGCGGGCCGGCGCGTCTACTGGCATAGTACGGCCCATGTTATGGCCCAGGCGGTACAGCGCCTCTTTCCCGGAACCAAACTTGCCATCGGCCCGGCAATTGAAGAGGGCTTTTATTACGACTTTGCCTCACCGCATGTCTTTACACCTGATGATCTTGGGCGCATTGAGGCGGAAATGAAAGCCATCATCCGGTCCGACCTTCCCTTCGAGCGCGAGGAGATCGATCGGGCTGCGGCGAGGAAACTTTTCCTGGAGCGCGGCGAACATTATAAGCTGGAGCTTCTCGATGACCTGCCCGAAGGCGAAACGGTTTCCGTATACCGCCAGGGAGATTTCGTCGATCTGTGCTTGGGACCGCACCTGCCCTCAACGGGTTACATCGGCGCGGTCAAACTGCTGAGCGTTGCCGGAGCCTACTGGCGGGGTTTGGAGACCAGGGAAATGCTGCAGCGCATCTACGGTATCTCCTTTCCCCAGGCCAGTGCCTTGGAGGCCTACCTGGCACGTCTGGAGGAGGCTAAGCGCCGCGATCACCGCCGCCTCGGCCCGCAATTAGAGAT
>JACIYD010000140.1 GCA_014360105.1 Clostridia bacterium | reverse complement strand
ATCCTCTCGCCACAGGCGCCCGCCTACGGGCAGAGGCTCGCCGCCCTGCGCTGGGCCGCGTCGCGGGGCCTGCCCGCCCTGGTGCGCCTGGACCCGGTAATCCCTCCCGTGGACGGAGTCCTGGCCGGACCCTCCTGCTGGCGGCCGACGGCCGGCTGCTTTGGGAGCGGGCCTGGGAAAACCGCTGGGGGCGGTAGCCTTGAGCGAGACCGGCCGGGTGGCCGTGCTCCCCTTGGACGACTACCACCAGTTGCTAGTTAACGTAGCCTCCGCCAGCGCGCTATACCTGTTGTTCTTCAGGACAAGGAAATGATGGTCGTTTTTGCCAGCCTTGGCCGCCAATCCTATCAAGCTCATGGTCAACGGCCGGGCCTTGGTACCGGTGAAGCTGGGTGGCCAGGCCCTGGGCGCGCAGCCCTTCCTGCCTTATCCCACCGAGGAACAACTCCTGGCCCGACCGGCGGTTGGCATGGACCTCGACGGCGTAACGTCCCGCTCCTATGGTGACGGCATGATGCTGACCTGGAGCACCGGCAACTGGGAGTACACGGCCCTGGGCCACGCCCCGGGGGAAGGCATCCGAGTGGCCAGGGAAATCCTCCAGGCCCTACCGGGCGACGACCATCCGGTGCGCGGCGCAAGCCAGGGAAGCAATAGATTACCTGGAGGTGAGGACCGGAATGCGTGCTTGGAGAATGATATTGGGTTGGTGGCGGGCAGTATCTTGGACGGCGTGGCCGTTGCTGGCCGGGCTTTTGGCAGTGCTGGCCGTCCCGGGCCACTCTGGGGCAGCGCCAGCGGCCGATTTCTTCCGCACTCTGGCCGTGGAGGAAGTGGAACAGGTAAGCTTTAACCGCGCAGATCACACCTTCCGGCCCCTGTACCCGGATCTACCAGAAGACCGGGTTAAGGTGGCCGGCCTCCTTGAGGCATACAACCGGGCTTTACCCAGCCTGGGCCCGGAGGGGTCCCTGGATGACGTCTCTGCCGGTCTGTTCTTCCTGCCCCGGGTGCATATCAGCCTGTCCGGCGGCGACAGTGTCACCATTGTCCTGCAGAACGGGGTGCACGTTCACCCCGGTGACTGGCGGCGCAGCCGCCGGGTAGAGGATGCCGAAGCGAGCCGGGAACTGGAAGAGGTGGCAGCCAGCCTGTTTGTCCCGGCGGAGGGGGTCAGGGTAGAGCCGGCGCGCGCCCGCCTGGGCCAAGAGGTTACGGTAAGCTCGGACTACGCCCTCGGCGAAAAGGCTGACATCCTCCTTATGCCCTCTTACTGGCCGGTGACCATACCCTCCGCCCCGTACCCCTACCCTGTGCCGGAGGCTATCCTGCTGGCCACGGTGCCCGTGGTCCACGGGCGCTTTAGTTATACCTTTACCCTGGCCGCGGAGCTGGGCCGGCGCCCGGACGGCTCGCCCGGGAAGCTCGGTCCCGGGGCCTGGGAGCTGATGGTGAGAAGTGGGTCAGACTCCACGGTGCCGTTTACCATCCTGCCGCCTCAGCAGCCGGAATCCCGGGCCGTGGTCTATGACCGGGGAAAGGTTTGGACCTGGAGCCCCCAGGAGGGGCTCCGGGCCGGGGAACTAGCCGACCCGGCCGGTCAGCCCCTGCTCATCAGCGACGCCCGGTACGGCACCCCCTTCACCCATGTCAGCCTGCCCTTTCTTTCCGCTTGGCTGGACGTACCCCAGGCCGCAGTAGAGCCGGGCCGTTTCCGGCTGGGCCCGCCGGATCTGGGCCTGACGGTGGCTGCGGGGGAAGATCACGCCAAACTCAACGGTACCATGCTGCAACTGGATTGGGGCTATCTGATGGAGAGGGGTGGCCGGATGCGGCTCCCGTGGGTCAGTCTGGCCTACTTTTTTGGCTACCGCACCCAGTGGCTCGGTCCGGAAACGGCCGTTTTCCTGCGCGGTCTCGAGGCAATCCCCCCGGAAGTCAAGGCCGTCATCCCGGACGCGGAGCCCGCCCCGGCCGGGGGCCAGCGCGTCACCGTTACCCTGAATGGTAAGCCTCTCCCCCTGGGCGCTCAGGCTTACCTGGATCCCACCCGCGGCCGGGTAATGGTGCCCCTGCGGGCCACGGTGGAGGCTCTGGGCGGCAAAGTAATCTGGTCCCGCCTGGACCCGGAGTTTATGGAAACAGCGTCCCAACATAACTACGGTCTGCCGCCCACGGCCGGTACGGTAGATTCTTACGTGGACGTGAGCCTGGCCGGGCGGATGTGGCGCTTGTATCTCCCGGCCGGGAGCGGGACCACCGCCGTCCCCCTGCGGAACCTGGCCCTGGCCCTGGATTTGCGGTTAACCTGGAATGGTTCCACGGCTACGGCCGAACTGCAGTCGGACAGGCTATAATCGGCTCCTGGTCCGGTGCCGCGCTAGCGGTTCTGAGGGCAGCCCATCCGCATGTCCTGAAGCTAGACGAACTGGTGGAAGCGGTTCTGGTCTTGCGCCGGAAGCCGGAGGCAGCGTGCCGTATGAAGGCTGCAATGCGGGTCTGGCTGCACCGTTCCGGAAGGCCGGGGATCTTCCCCCCAACGAGAGGGCCGCGCTGCGGCTGCTCGGCACCGTGTTAATGGAGATAAACGAGGCCTGAGGGGCGACCCGCCACCGCTATCTGGACATGGCGGACTACTTGGCATGGATGAAGGCACCGAAAGAAGGTGAGACAATATGGGCGACAAGCACAGATCTAGAGGTAGTAAAACCTACCAGGGGGGATTTTACCCAGAGAATCGGACGTGACCGGCGAAAGGAAATGGCAAGGACCTGGTAACGCCGGTGGCGAAGAATAGTCAAACACACCTTCGGCAGGACGGGGGAGGGTGCCGATGAAGCGGGCGGTTTCAGTCATCCTAATCTCTCTGGCTATGCTGGCCGGCTGGTTCCCGCTGCCGGCTTTTGCCCAGGCAGCAGTAGATAAGCCGGTTTCCGTAACAGTAGACGGCCTGCCGGTCGCCTTTGACGTGCCGCCGGTCATCCGGAACGGAAGAACGCTGGTTCCCTTCCGGGCCATCGCCGAAGCGCTGAACGTCAAGGTTAGCTGGGATGGCAGCACGAGGACCGTGAGTGCCACAGACGGAAGGACCTCAATCCGCCTCCAGATCGGCAATAAAACCGCTTACCGCAACGGCGAGCCTATTCCCCTAGACGTTCCGCCGCAAGTTGTTAGCGGCAGGACAATGCTTCCCCTGCGGTTTTTCGGCGAAGCCTTCGGCTGCAAGGTGGCGTGGGACGAGACCGCGCGCAGCGTGGCCATTGCCTCCCCACCCAAGGAGATGAGCGTTATCGGGTTCTATGCCCTGGGCGACAGCAAGACCAGCAGTTGGACCAACCTCTTCGGCCGGCCGTATCCGGAAGCCGCGGCCGGGAACACCGACGCGGTGGGCGAACTGGCGCTAGGCTGGTACAGCCTTGACAGAGAGGGTAACCTCCTGACCAAAAGCAGAACCGGCTGGCAGAGGCCGGAAGGTTGGGAAAAAGTGCTGGAAGCAGCCAAGGAGTACAATCTCAAACCCGAAATGGTGGTCCATGTCACCGACGGAGATGGCACCCTTTCCGCCCTGCTCGCCGATGAAGCCGCCCGAAGAACGGCAGCCGCCGCCATATTGGCGGAGGCGAGACAGTACCAGGGGGTGAACCTCGACTTCGAGGGGCTGGGTTATCAGAGCGGCGGAGAGGAGTTGGCAAGCATACGAGGTCGGTTTACCGAATTCGTCCGGCTCCTGGCCGAGCAGCTAAGACCCCTGGGCCTCAACCTCACCCTGACCCTCCACGCCCCGAACAGCGCCTATAAGGGTTACGATTACCGGTCCCTGGGAGAGATCGCCGACCGCATTATCATCATGGCCTACGACTACGGCGCTACGCCGGAGCCGGTAAGCCTTGTCACGCAGGCGGTCGAGATGGCCAGGGCGGAGGTTTCGCCGGAGAAACTCATCCTCGGCATTTCGGCGCCGGCGGAAACGGCGGAAAGCATCGTAACCAAGGTGGGCATCGCCAAGCGCTACGGCCTGGGCGGCATCGCCCTCTGGCGGTTGGGCCTGGTGAGCGGGGAGATGTGGGCGGCGCTGCGGTCTACCGTGGTACCGAGAAGGTAATGCCTATGAAACGAATTATCTTGTTTGCTGTTCTGATAATCACCCTTCCCTCTGTTACAGGCTATGGATTTGCACGCAGTCAAACCCGAGAACGAACGCTACCCGATGGGAGCAAGGTTCAGGTAGACGCCACAGGCAGCAAGATCGGGAACGCTGTCAACCGGCTGCTTGCTAACAGGCCAGATTACACGGTCGAGAGAACATTGCCGGATGGATTGTGGTAGAGAAAATTTTTGAGAGAGGTTTTGCGAGTGAGGAAGAAATTAATTGTTGTTTCGGTTATTGTAATATTTGGGATCGCAACTGTTGTTATAGGGGGTGTATATATAGGTAGGGGAAAGTCTACTGTGTCGAATATAGATTTGCCTTCTTATGCATATACGGTTAACAACACTGAAAAATCTGTAGAAGAAGATGACATGAAAATGTTTTCTGGCTTTCCTTCCCCGGACGGTCTTTGGAAAGCAAATTATGAGCGCTCCTCTTCCGAGGAAAATCGAACTGGCATTTGGATAACAAACGTTAAGTCGGGTATTACGTGGCGGGCATCAAGTGTGTTGCCACCTTACGGTGTTATGCTTTGGGGGCCTAATAATCGTTTGTATTATCCACTAATGGACAAAGAGCATCCGAGAGTCACTTGGTTTGAAGCCGATCCTGTTAAGAGAGAGGTCAAACCTTTCTTGCCCAAACTGCTTGATGGTAAAATGGCTAGCGTGATTAAGTTTTCCCCCGATGGTAAGAAGGTACTTTTTGCTACCAATGTCTCTTGGTCTAATATTCCCAGAGACCTTGACAAAAGACGGTATTGGGTGGTAGACGTTGATGGAGAAAATTTGCATTTTATAGGTAACAACCTAGACAATTTCAAGTGGTAGAGGAAGCATAAGTAACCCCCAACAAGAAGAAGGTAGGAGCAAAATTGCCCCCACCTTCCATTGTACTACCTAAACCAGTGATCACAGTTACAGTTCCGGAACCGGGAAATCCAAGAGGTACGGCAACGCTACAGTATGCAAGATCGGCAGGTCCAGTAGGACCAGAACTAT
>JACIYD010000014.1 GCA_014360105.1 Clostridia bacterium | reverse complement strand
ATCGCCATTCCGCACCTCTGTTATCATCCAAAGCTTTCCCTCATCGGCTCCTGCCGCCTCTGTGTCGTCGAGGTGGAAGGGGCACGTAACCTCCCCGCCTCCTGCAGCACCCTGGTGGCCGAAGGCATGGTGGTGCACACGGATTCGGAGCGCGTGATCCGCGCGCGGCAGGTCATCCTGCACCTGCTCTTGGCCAACCATCCGGAAGACTGCCTCACCTGCGAGAAAACGGGAGATTGCCGCCTCCAGGCCTACGCCTACCAATACGGCGTCAAGAAGGCCAAATACGAAGGTGACATGCGCCACTACCCCACGGACAATACCAACCCCTTCTTCGAGCGGGACCATACGAAATGCATTCTTTGCGGCCGCTGCGTCTACCAGTGCGCGGAAAACGTAGGTGTGAACGTCTACGACTTCGGTTACCGGGGCTTTGACGCCAAGATTGTCGCCGGGCTGGACCGGCCCCTGGAACAGTCGCCCTGTATCTTCTGCGGCAACTGCATCGACGTCTGCCCCACGGGTGCGCTGCAACCGAAAATGATCAAAGGCAAGGGCCGCGTTTTCGACCTGGAAAAAGTCCAGACGGTTTGCCCCTACTGCGGCGTCGGGTGCGCTTTGAGCCTGCAAGTCAACAACGGAGTTATTGTAGGCGCGGTACCGGCGAACGGTCCGGCGAACCGTAATCTCCTTTGCGTAAAGGGCCGCTTCGGCTGGGATTTCGTGCAGCACCGGGACCGCCTGCAGCACCCGCTCATCCGCGAGGGTGGAGCTTGGCGCGAGGCCACCTGGGACGAGGCCCTGGACTTCGTGGCGCAGCGCCTCCTGGCCATTAGGGCAGAATACGGGCCGGACGCCATAGCCGTCATCAGTTCGGCCAAGTGCACCAACGAGGAGAATTACCTCCTGCAAAAGCTGGCGCGGGCGGCCATCGGCACCAACAACGTCGATAATTCCGCCCGCCTCTGCCACGCCTCGACCATTACCGGCCTGGCCGCCGCCTTTGGCAGCGGCGCCGCCACCAACCCCATCGCCGAGCTGGAGGAGGCGGAAGTGATCATGGTAGTGGGCTCCAATACCTTCGAGGCCCACCCCGTGGTCTACTTCTGGCTGCAGAAGGCGCACCGCCGCGGTGCAAAGATCATCGCGGTCGACCCCCGGAAGACCGCGGTGGCCGAGATGGCCGACCTGCACTTGCAACTCTTGCCGGGAACGGATATCGCCCTGATTAACGGCCTGATGCACGTCATTATGAAAGAGGGGCTCCACGATCGCGAGTTTATCGCTGCCCGCACCGTGGGCTTTGAGGAAATGCGGCCCATTCTGGAGAAGTACCCGCCGGCGGTGGCGGCCGCCTATACGGGTGTGCCGGCGGAAAAGATCGTCGCCGCCGCCCGCCTTTACGGCCGCTCCCGCCGGGCAACGCTTTTGTACGCCATGGGGATTACGCAGCACGTGTCCGGCACGGCTACGGTGCGCGCCCTGGCCAACCTGGTGATGCTCACCGGCAATGTCGGTCGGGCCAGCACGGGCATCTATCCCCTGCGCGGTCAGAACAACGTCCAAGGCGCCTGCGACATGGGTGCCCTGCCCAACTACCTTCCCGGTTACCAGCGCGTCGACCGGCAGGCGGCGCGGGAGCGCTTTGCCGCCGCCTGGGGGAGGGGAATACCGGCCAAGATCGGCCTGAGCGTCGTGGAAATGTTCGAGGCGGCGCACCGGGGGACCTTAAAGGCCCTCTACATCGTGGGCGAGAACCCCATGGTGAGTAACCCCGACCTCAACCGGGTGAAAGAAGCACTGGGCCGGCTCGACTTCCTCGTGGTGCAGGACATTTTCCTTACGGAAACGGCGAGGCTGGCACATGTGGTCCTGCCTGGCACTTCCTTTGCCGAGAAGGACGGCACCTTCACCAATACGGAACGCCGGGTGCAGCGGGTGCGGCGCGCCATTCCCCCGGTGGGGCAGAGCAGGCCCGACTGGCAGATCGTTGCCGACCTGGCCACGCGGCTCGGTTATCCCATGTCGTATTCCTCGCCAGCGGCCATCATGGAGGAAATTGCCGCGCTTACGCCCATTTACGGCGGCATCTTCTACGATCGCCTGAGAGACGAGGGGCTGCAGTGGCCCTGCCCGGATCGGGAGCATCCGGGAACGAAGTTCCTGCACCACGGGCGCTTTGCGGGCGGCCTGGGCCGTTTTGCCCCGGTGGACTTCATCCCGCCGGCAGAGTGGCCGGACAATCACCATCCTTACCTGCTCCTTACCGGCCGCCACCTTTACCACTACCATACGAACACCATGAGCCGGCGTTCCTATGGTCTCGGCACCTTCCGGCCCGACCCTTACGTGGAAATCCATCCGGCGGTCGCCGCCCGCCTAAAGGTGGCCCAAGGCGAGATGGTGGCCGTTAGCTCGCCCCGGGGTAGCATCCGCTGCCGCGCCTTGGTCACTGACAAGATCCCGGCGAACCAGGTTTTCGTCCCCTTCCACTACCCGGAGGCGGCGGCCAATGTGCTCACGCACACCGTACTGGACCCGGAGGCCAAGATCCCGGAGCTGAAGGGCGGGGGCGTGGCCCTGGCCAAAGCGGCGCTCACCGAGGCAGAAGCGAAAAAAGAGGTGGTAACGGTCAAGGGCTGGACCACCGCTCCACCGCCGGGACAGGTGGCCGCCGCGCGGCGCCGTGTGGGACGCTCGGTCCAGGCCTACGCACCCGACCGGCCCGGAACCGGAGGCTGATCCCACCGGCAGGCCGTCGTGGGGGGCGAACCCGGGCCCGGCCTAGAAACCGCAGCGTCGGAGGAGCGTTCGATGCAGACGCATGAAGCGCAAGCTACCAAGACAAGCGCGGCCCCCGGCCACGAAACGCAACCGTGGGCGTTCACCCATCTGGCGCCCGCACCCGAGGCCCTGCGGAAGATTTTGGCGCGCCACCGCAAGGAAGAAGGCTCCCTCATCCCGGTGCTGCAAGAGGTCCAGCGCCGCTACGGCTACATTTCGCGGGAACACATGGCCTACATCGCCAGGGAACTGCGGCGGCCCCTGAGCGAGGTCTTCGGCGTGGCCAGCTTTTATGCCCAGTTCTATCTCGCGCCGCGCGGGAAAAACATGATCCGCGTTTGCCTGGGTACGGCTTGCCACGTGCGCGGCGGCCAAAAGATCCTTGACGCCTTCAGCCGCACCTTGGGCATCCAGCCCGGGAGCACCACGCCGGATAAAGAATTCAGCCTGGAACGGGTGGCCTGCCTGGGCGCCTGCGGTCTCGCCCCGGTGGCGATGATTAATGCCGAAACGCACGGCCGGCTGACGCCGGAAAAAGTGGAGGCGCTTCTTGCCTCATACCGCGCGGCGAGCGGCGCGGCAGCGCCTGTGCCGCCGGAACGCAACGGTCAGGGCGCTGACGCCGCTAGATAACTCGGCGCCTCGCACGAATGAGGAAATTGCAGGGGGCGGGCCTGCTGACGCCTCGCAAATTTTATCGGGCGGTCTTTGGCTCCCAGCGAGAGACTGGAGCATCGCGGCGAGCCGAACTTGCGCGAGGGCGAGGGCGGAGGGGGCCGAGGGGTGGATGCCCGAGGCGGCCGTTGAGGCATGGATGCCGGCAGGCAAGAGCGCAAGCCTACCCAGGCCTAAGCCCGCGAAAGCGAAATTTCGGAGAGAGGGCGGGGCAAGAAAGCCGGGGAGAGGTCAAGGAGAATTGTAGCGGTGTTGGAACGAGACGTCCGTACGTTTCCAAAGGAAGCGAGCGAAGTGACAAGAGGGCCGGGTCAGGAAGAGGCGCACGTACCCTGGGACCTGCACGTTGATGCTTACGCCCCCCGGGAAATCGCGCGGCGGGCCGAAAAGATCGGCGCCACCAAGGCGCGCCAGGATGCCTGGACGACGATGGCCCTCGCCTTCCTTGCCGGCGCCTTTATTGCCCTCGGTGCCCAGTTTTACACCGTGGTGATCCACGACTCGCCCTTTGGCTTCGGCCTCACCCAGCTCGTCGGGGGCATGGCCTTTACCCTGGGACTGGTGCTGGTGGTGGTGGCCGGTGCGGAGCTCTTTACCGGGAATACCCTTATCGTGATGGCCTTTGCCCAGGGAAAGATTACCTGGCAGGACTTGCTGCGCAATTGGGCCCTGGTGTACGTAGGAAATTTCCTCGGTGCTCTGGCCATCGTCTTGCTCGTCTACGCCACGCGCCAGTTCGCCATGAACGAAGGTCTGGTGGGGGCTCGGGCCATCCTTATTGCCCATACTAAGGTGAACTACCCGTTCTTCGTGGCGTTGAGCCGCGGTATTCTTTGCAACGCCCTGGTCACCCTCGCCGTTTGGCTTTCCATCAGCGGCCGCCACGTGGTAGACAAGGTGGTGGCCATGCTCTTTCCCATTACCGCCTTCGTTGCCTCCGGCTTCGAGCACAGCGTGGCCAACATGTATTTTATTCCCATCGCGCTGCTGCTTAAAGGCCAGGCACCCCTGCTCGCCCTTGCCAGCCGGGCGGGCGAAACCGTAATAAACCCCGCAACCCTCTCGGTGGCCGGGCTCTTCCGCAACCTCATCCCCGTCACCCTGGGAAACATCATCGGGGGCGTGCTTTTCGTCGGCCTGGCCTACTGGTTCATCTACCTGCGGCAACCCGGCGCCCTGCGCCTGCCGCGTCTCTTTCCCGGCGTTCCCCCTCTGGTCCGCCCTGCACGCAAGCCGGCCCGGCGGGGAAACAAACGAGACGAAGATTCCTGATCCCCGCGGTTATACCTGCCTTTGATACTCCCTGAACCGACTACTAGTCTTGCGGCTTTTTCTCAAGGAGGACCAAAATCGAGCGGATGAAGCTTTCGAAGTCACCAAGGCGGTGCGCCGCAACGTCGTAAACGCGTTCGGGTGACACTTCCTCATACCCGTGGACCAGCTTGTTACGGAAGCCAACCATAGCCGCGTACAGGCGCAACTCTTCTTCGGAGATAAGGCCGCGCTGCCTAAGTGCCCTTAGGGCGTCCCGCGCATCACTCCTTTGGCGGCAGCCTCCAGGGCATGGCGGTAGCGCGGGTAGATTTCGGCGTACGCGCGGCTGGTGCACTCGATAAAGCTTCCGAGCACGTCGGCATCACGCACAAAGACCAGCCTGCCTCTGGAGAGGACGCGAAAAGCAAAAATGGGATTACACGGCCGGTTGCCGGGTAGTGCTCACCTCCTGCCGGCCTCCCAGGCAAGCCCGCGGTAGCCGATGTCCCGGCGGTAGAACTTGCCCGCAAAGTCAACTGCTTGGGCCACGGTATAACACTTTTCCAGCGCCTGGGCCAGATTTGCCCCCCTGGCGGTAACCCCGAGGACGCGGCCGCCCGTGGTGACCAGTTGCCCCTCTCGTAGGCTCGTCCCTGCGTGGAAAATCACCGTTTCCGGGGGCAGCGCCGCCGGCAAGGTAATCGCGTAGCCGGTACGGTAGGCACCGGGATAACCGGCCGAGGCCAAGACGACACAGGCGGCGCTGCCTGGCAGCCAGCTAAGCTTGACGCCTGCCAGCGAGCCGCGGGCAGCACCGTAAAGCGCGGGCAACAGATCCCCCTCTAGCCCGAGCAGCAACGGTTGCGCTTCGGGGTCGCCGAAGCGGCAGTTGAACTCGAGAACCATCGGCCCGGCGTCGGTAAGCATCAGCCCGGCATAGATGACCCCACGGTAGGTAATGCCCTCGGCTTCCAGAGCCGCCAGCAGGGGCCGGAGAATCTTTTCCTCTACCGCTACGGCCAGGTCCGGGGTCAGCATGGGTGCGGGTGCATAGGCCCCCATGCCGCCGGTGTTGGGCCCCGTGTCGCCGTCGCCCAGCCGCTTGTGATCCTGGGCGGCGGGGAGAACGAGCAGTTCCCGCCCGTCGGTAAGGGCGAGGATACTCACCTCTTCCCCGGCCAGCTTCTCCTCGATGAGCACGCGCTCTCCCGCCGGGCCGAAGACTTTTTCCGCCATCATCGCCCGCAGGGTGGCTTGTGCCTCCTGCCTCTCGGTGGCTACCGTTACTCCTTTGCCTGCCGCCAGCCCGTCGGCCTTAATCACCCACGGGCCCGTCGTCCCGGCGACGAAATCCAGGGCCGCCGGCAGCGTGTCGAAAACGTTGAAAGGCGCGGTGGGAATACCGTGGCGGGCCATCAGTTCCTTGGCCCAAACCTTGCTTCCCTCGAGCATTGCCCCCCGCTGTGTGGGGCCGAAGGCCAAAAGGCCCGCGGCGCGGAAAGCATCCACCAGGCCGGCGACCAGCGGCGCTTCGGGGCCGACTACGGTGAGCGTAACCTCTTCCTGCCGGGCAAAGGCGAGCAGGCCGTCAATGTCTTCCGCCTTAAGGGGGACGCATTGGGCCACCTCCGCCATGCCGGCATTACCGGGAGCGCAGTAAAGCCGGGTTACTTCCTTGCTCTGGGCGAGTTTCCAAACCAGGGCGTGCTCCCGCCCGCCGCCGCCCACCACAAGCACTTTCATCGTTTGATCGCCCGTACCCTCCCGCGAAAATACCATTTTCATGCTTCGTGGTGCCCTATTTTAGCGGCATGAAGGGCTCCTCGGCCTACACCAGCTCCACCCCGCCGTCGCCGGCAACCACCTCGCCCACGGCGTAGCACTTTTCGCCGCAGGCGGTCAGTGCCTGCCGCACCGCCTCCGCTTCTTGCGGCGCCACGGCAAGTACCAGGCCCAAACCCAAGTTGAAGGTGCGCGCCATTTCTGCCGGCGTCACACCGCCGGCTTGCTGGATGAGGGTAAAAATAGGCGGCACGGGCCAGGTATCCCGCCGGAGGACTGCCCGCGTGCCGGGCGGCAGGATGCGCGCCAGGTTCTGCACCAGGCCGCCTCCCGTGATATGGGCCATGCCGTGGATGCGGCCGGCGCGGGCCAGGGGCAGCACCGACCTGACGTAGATGCGCGTGGGCCGCAGCAGTTCCTCGCCCAGAGTACAGCCGAGCGCGGGCAGGAAGGTGTCAAGCCTGTAGCCTGCCACCTCCAACAAGACCTTGCGGGCCAGGGAAAAGCCGTTGGCGTGCAGGCCGCTCGAGGCCAGTCCCAGCAGGCGGTCGCCGGCGCGCACGGCCGCACCGTCGAGCAGGGCTTCCTTTTCCACCACGCCCACGGCAAAACCGGCCAGGTCGTAGTCCTCGCGGGCGTAGAACCCGGGCATCTCCGCCGTTTCGCCGCCCAGGAGGGCGCAGCCGGCCTCGCGGCAGCCGGCGGCTATACCCGCGACGATGGCCGCCGCTTTCTCCGGCACCAGCTTCCCGGTGGCGAGATAATCGAGGAAGAAAAGGGGCTCCGCCCCGTGCACCAAGATGTCGTTGACGCACATGGCCACCAGGTCGATCCCGACGCTCCCGTGGCGGTCGAGCTCGATCGCCAGGCGCAGCTTCGTCCCCACGCCGTCCGCCCCGGCCACCAGCACCGGCTCCCGGTAGCGGCCGAGATCCAGGGCAAAAAAGCCGGCAAAGGCGCCGAGCGCACCCAGCACCTCCGGCCGCCTGGTACTTTCCGCCGCCGGGCGCATCAGCTCGACCGCCCGCTCGCCGGCTTCGATATCCACCCCGGCCGCCCGGTAAGTCCACCCGCTCTTACCCTGCTCCATTCTCGTTGCCAGCCTGCCCTTTCCTAGTGCTTGAAATGACGCCGGCCGGTAAAAATCATGGCCAGGCCGTAACGATCCGCCGTGGCGATGGCCTCTTCGTCGCGCACCGAGCCGCCGGGCTGGATGATGGCGCTAATCCCCGCCCGCGCGGCCTCCTCCACCGTATCCGGGAAGGGGAAGAAGGCATCCGACGCCAGCACGGCGCCCTTGGCCGCCTCACCCGCCTGTTCGAGCGCGATCTTGGCCGCCCCGACGCGGTTCATCTGCCCGGCGCCTACGCCCAGGGTGACCCGGTCCTTGGTGACCACGATGGCGTTGGACTTGACATGCTTGACCACTTTCCAGGCGAAGGCGAGTTCTTCCCGTTCGGCCGCCGTCGGTGCCCGCTTGGTAACCACCTGCCATTCTTCCGGCGCCGCGTCCCCCGTATCGGCCTCCTGGATGAGGAAGCCGCCGCTTAACGCCTTCACGTCCCAGAGGCGCCCGGGAGCCGTGGCCGGTACCTCCAACAGGCGCAAAGCCTCCTTTTGCCGTAGCACTTCAAGCGCTGCAGGACTGTAACCGGGAGCAATGACCACCTCGAGGAAAGTCTTGGTCATTTCCCGCGCCGTCTCCTCATCTACCGTGCTGTTCAAACCAACGATGCCGCCGAAGGCAGAAACGGCATCCGCAGCAAAGGCCTTGCGGTACGCGTCGGCCAGTTGGGAGGCTACCGCCGCGCCGCAGGGGTTATGGTGCTTAATGATGACCGCGGCCTGCTCCGGCAGTTCCTGAACCAGGGCCCAGGCTGCCTGGGCATCCATCAGGTTGTTGAAGGAGAGTTCTTTGCCTTGGAGCTGCCTGGCCACCGCCAGGCCACCGCCGGCCCCCACCTCGCGGTAAAAAGCGGCACGCTGGTGCGGGTTTTCGCCGTAGCGCAGGTCTTGTACCTTCTCACCCACCAGGGCCACGACCGGCGGGAAGGGTGAGCCCGTGTGCACGTTGCTGAGGTATTGGGCAATGGCCGCGTCGTAGGCGGCGGTATGGGCGAAGGCCTCCACCGCCAGGGCAAAACGGGTGTCGGCGTCCACCTCGCCCTTCTCCCGCAACTGCTGGAGGATGAGGGGATAGCGCGCCGGGTTGACCACGACCGTAACGTAGGCGTAGTTCTTGGCCGCCGCCCGCACCAGGCTGGGGCCGCCGATGTCGATATTTTCCACCGCCTCCTCGAGCGTCACTCCAGGGCGGCTGATGGTTTCCCGGAAGGGGTAAAGGTTGACCACCACCAGATCGATCAGCTCGATGCCTTGGGCAGCCACCTGCTCGAGGTGCGCGGGCTCCCTCTTCGCCAGGATGCCGCCGTGGATCTTGGGGTGGAGCGTCTTTACCCGCCCTTCCAGGATCTCGGGAAAGCCGGTGACTGCGGCCACCGGTACGGGCGAAAGGCCCCATCCTTCGAGCGTGCGGGCCGTGCCGCCGGTAGAGATGAGTTCGTAGCCCAGTTCTTTGAGGCCGCGCGCCAGGTCCTCCAGGCCGCGCTTGTCCGAAACGCTGATCAGGGCTCGTTTGGCCAAGATGGTTTCCTCCTCCGCCGTTAAGTTAATGGAGCTTTGGCCCGGTTTTGGCTCCCGCGACATGCTCTCTTGCGCCCTCGCCCTCGCGAAAAGCTCGCCCGGCACGATGCCCAAAGTCTTGCGTCGGGAGCCAAGGACCGCTCGGCAAAACCCTGCCAAGCGGCTAGCCCAGGGCGCCGATGGCTTCGCCGCGCACCTGGCGCCGGAAAGCCTCGCTGCGGGCGATAAGTTCCGGGTCAAGGGGCGCTTTAAGCGCAAACATTTCCACCGCGCGCCACACCTCTTCGCCCGGGCGGTAGCCCTCTTCCGGGCTGAGCGCGGCGACGCTCTCCCAACCGCGCCAGGCGGCGGCCAAATGCCGCACCGCCTGCGGGCCGCCTTGGGCAAAGGCGAGGGCAAGAGCGAGCATGGCCGCCGCATGCGGGGAAAGACAGGCAATCTCGCCCTCGGCCAGGGCGTAGCGGTTGGCGTTAAAGGCCACCGCCATCCCTCCGGCGCGCCGTACCAGGCTCAGGGCCTCGGCGTCGGTGATGCTATCGCCAAAGTAGATGGCCGTAGCCAGGTCCCGGCCCAGGCGGGTTGCAATTTCTTTCAGCGCCTGGGCCTTTACGGCACCGCCTACCACCGTGACTGCCTCGGCCAGGGCACCGCTTTCCCCTGCCTCGAGTTCCGCTACGGCCGCCGCCAACAAGGCAACGGTTTTTTGCTCCCCCTTTTCCAGGTCCGCCGGTCCCGCCGCCCCCGCAGGCCAGGTGGGCGGCGCAAGGGCGCCAATGGTCGCTGCCAGCTTCTTCAGCCGTTCCGCCTCGCCTGCCGGCAGCGTATGAGCGTCCAGGGGAAAAGGAGTCGACCAGGTCTGTTCCTCCGGAAATCCCACCGTGCGGCAAAGGGCCTCTACATAGGGCTGGTAGCTCGCGCTGATGATGAAAGTCGGCAGGACCTCTTTCAGCCGCGGCAGCACGTCCCCCACACCGGGGAGCACCAGGAGGTGGCGGGCGGCAAAGGCGCGGGCTTCGGCCTCCGTCAGACCAAAGGCCTTAAGGAAAGGGGCCACCCACCGCAAAGTCGAACCGGCCGCATGCCCGGGACGGCGCTCGACCGCCACAAGGTAGTCGTCGTAGCGGCTCAGCACCTGAAAAAGCCTGTCCCCCGCCGGGATGTAGGCGGCGCAGAGCTCAAAGGCGTAATCGTTGAGCGTTAAGGGACCCTCGCAATCGGTGGCCAGCCACCACTCGCCCATCATTAGCTCCCCCGGAATTCCGTTTCCTGGGCCTGGCCTGGGTTCGCTCCCGCGACCGCAAGCCGCTGCCTTAACCGCTAGCCGCCCGCACGGGCAAGCCATGCTTCGACCGCCGCGTTCAGGCAGTAGCCGTCCGTGAGGACCCGGCCCTCGCGGTCGCGCACCTCTCCCGCGCCGACACGCACTTCTCCCCGGGCCACGAGGTCAAGCGTATGCACCAGAAGCGGCAGCTCCCGCCGCGCTTCCTCCCGCCGCACGGCCCAGAAGAGCCTCTCTTCCGGCCCGGGCGTAAAACCGCGGCCCCGCGCGGCCAGCACTTTTTCCACCGCAGCGCGCCGTTGCCGCCAGTCCCGCCAGAGCTCGTCCCAATCCGGCCCGCGCAGGGGGAAGGAAAAGTAGCTTACCACCGGCCCGCGGTCGAGCTCCGGCGTTACCAGGTGCACCATTGCGCCGGCCGCTTCGGCCTCTTCCAGAAGCAGTTGCCAGATGACCTCCTGCCAGGTCCCCGCCGGGCCGTGCGGCAGGGCAGGATGCAGGTTGAGAAAAGGACGGCGCCGACAAAGCTCCTCGCCCAGGACCAGCATATATCCCGCCAGGACGATCACCTCTGCCGCATAGGGGCGGATCAAATCCTCCACCGCGGCATCGTAGGCCAGGCGCCAGCGCCGCCGCGCTTCCGGGTCGCGGCGCCCTTCCTCCCAGAGGGCGGGGTCGAAGGCGGAAGAACTCAAGGTTAGAAGCGGCAGGCCGAAGCGGCGCACACAAGCCTGGAAAGCATCGCTGGCCTCGCTTTCGCCCGGGGCCCGGTTCGAGAACACGAAGCTGAGGCGACAGCCCAGCCTTCCGGCCTCGCATTCCCGCATCACGGTCTCCAGGAGGTCGCACGCCGCCTGATCCCTGCCGGTGGAAAACCAGCCGATGGGTAACAAGGGTCTCACTCCGCTTTCTCGGTTGCCAGCCACTCTTTGAGAAAAGAAACATCCGGATAATGCTCCCGCCCACGGCCTGTGAGGCTGCGGGCGGCAGCGGCCGTGGCCAGCCTGGCGCAAACGTCCGGCGGAAGGCCGAGAAGCATCCCGGCCAGGAAGCCGGCATTATAGACGTCGCCCGCCCCCGTGGTATCGACCGGAGCGATGCTGGCGGCCGGCACCGTCACTTCTTGTTCCCGGGTAAAGACGGACGACCCCTGGGCACCGCGCTTGCAGACCACCACCGACGGGCCCAGGTCCAAGAGCCGCTGCGCGGCGACCCGCCACTCGGGCTCATGCGCCAGCAAGCACAACTCGCGCGCCGTGCCGAAAACAATGAAACTCTTGCGTAGCAACGGCTCGAGTACCGCCAACCCCTTGCGCGCGTAAATCTCTCCCGGATCGAGGCTCACCCGTACGGCGGGCGGGAGCGAGGCTACCAGTTCGAGTTGAAGCTGCCGCGCCCGGTCGTGCACCAGGGAAGAGAGGTGCACAAAACGTGCCGTCCGGGCGGCAGTGAGGTCAAGACCTGCTTGGTGCAGGCGGCCGTTTGCCTGAGGAAAGACCATCAGCGTCCGTTCTCCCCGGCGGTCCAGCACGGCAAGGCAGGTGCCGCTGCGGCCGGGGACGGTTCTTACCCCGGAAATATTTACCGGTGCCAGCGACGTTCTCAGAAAATCCCCGGCCGGGTCATCGCCTACGGCGCCAAGAAACGCGGTAGAAAAACCCATGCGCGCCAGAGCATACAGGGTGTTGGCCGCCGAGCCGCCGCCGCTTTCCCCCAGATACTGCCCGTGGCGGCGCAAGAAGTCTTCGAGGGGTGCCAGGGCTTCATCCGGCAGGGAAACCTCGCCGCCGGGCACCACCGGAAAGCCTGCACGGACCAAAAGGCACGGGTCGTCCAGGTGATAAAAGACATCCAGATTTATGGCCCCGAGGCCGATGACGTCCAGACTCACCTTGAAACCCCCGGCTGGTTTCGTTTGTTAACCAGTCCCCACTTTTTCTAGGGCCTCTTTCGTCCCCTCTTCCCCCGCCGGAATCGCCGTGGGGTAAGTACCGCTGAAGCAA